>JANMDS010000328.1:0-20172 GCA_031376405.1 Betaproteobacteria bacterium | reverse complement strand
GTATTTTTCAGGAGATATCTCCTGAAAAATACTGTTTTTACGCCGCAGGTATTTAAAGCGATTAGTGCAAAACCGCGCCTGAGGCACTGGCCTGCGGTGCCGATATGGGCGAGCCGTGATGGCTCAACATGCGCCATCCGTTGAGTGTGCGTATAAATGTATTCGTAGCCGCCACCCCGCCGCGCGCCTGCGTATCTTGCGGGAAGCGGATCCACTCCACCACGGTTTGGGTGGCCATCGTTGCGCTGGTGTGCCATAGCTCGTTTTGCAGCTCTACACGCATGGCCGGTGAATTCGCAAATACCGCTTGCCACGCCGCACGCACGGCCGCAAAACCCACCAATGGCATCGCGCCGGGGTGTACGCACACGATATCTTCATCCTCAGCCCAGGCTTGCATCATGGCACCGGTGTCAGCGTGGGAAAATGCATCGTAGTAGGCGTGCGCGGCTTCTTCGGGCGAAGCAAGATAGGCAGAAGTACGAAGCATAGAGACGCTATTTGCGATGTGTATCGCTGGACTATACCCAATTTCTCATGCTACACTTTCAGCTCTTTAATGCGCCCGTAGCTCAGTTGGATTAGAGTACTTGGCTACGAACCAAGGGGTCGTGGGTTCAATTCCTGCCGGGCGCACCAGATGTAAAAAAAGAGGCAGCCAAGTGGCTGCCTCTTTTTCATTCAGTTTTCTAAAAACCTCCCTGCTTTGCACTCCACGCGCGTTTGCGGTAAAACTTCATCGCATACGACAAGCTGTTAAAGGAGACGATCATGCGGGTAAGCGAAATTCTTCGCATCAAAGGTAATATTTTGTTCACCACCACGCCAGATGGCACCGTGCTCGATGCAGTGCGGGCGATGGCCGAGCACGACGTGGGATCGGAAGTGGTGATGGATCACGGCAAGATGGTGGGCATGCTCACCTTTCGGGAAGTGCTCGCCGCGCTGGCAAACGCAGGCGGGGCACTAAACGATTTGCGTGTGCGCGATGTGATGCAACACGATCCGTTTGTTGCCACACCCGACATGGACTTGATGGAGCTGCGCCGCTCAATGCTCGAAAAACACGCCCGTTACATTCCTGTGATGGATGGCACCACATTGCTCGGTGTCATTTCGTTTCACGACGTAGCCAAAGCAGTGTACGAAGAGCAAAGCTTCGAGAACAAAATGTTAAAGGGCTATATTAAAAATTGGCCGGACGAAGAAACCGTTTAAGATCCATACTGAGCACCATGAGCAGGATCCGATTTACCGGACGGGCAAGTTTGGTTGATTAGGCAGTTAATTGGGCTTGTGTTTCGATGAAATGTTTCGCGAAATTTGCGCTTGTGGCTGCAGACAATTGCGTGCAACTTGCGTAGTCGCTTGAATAGGTTGGTGCCAACGTAGATGCCTTGATCGTGCAACTGCGATTGAATCTTCATCGGATCAAATAAGCCAGGTCCACACTTTCAGACCCCGCTCAGTCATTGAGCAGAGCACTTTAATCAAGGGGTCATTATTGAATGCAAAAATACCGCCTAGAGGGGTCAGTTTAGCCTGCGCGTCAACATTGAAATGTCACGGTTTATTTCGTCATGAACTTAATTAAAGAAAATAGCATTTCAGTTTTATGGCTTAGGGTAGTGAGCCATCTGGAAATCGGCTTGACTAAGCCGATCTTTGACCTTGCTAGCTGTCTCGTCATCAAGTTTCACCAGCGGCGGGCGAACGTTGCGCCAATCCAAATCCACTACAGCAAGGTGCACCGGACCAAGAAACTGGCACTGGCACATTTGATACAACTCTTCGAGCGCATCGGTTTCAAACCCGCCCTGATGAAAGACATCGTAAAGAGGATGTCTGCGGAAGGCATAACCGATGTCGTCTTAGCGACGCAGCATTTCATTGAAGATGATCGGCACGTCGGCGGCTGGCGAGCATTACTAGAGAACATGGATCCGTTGGAGCGCGCGGTCTTACACGTCGTGGCTGACAAACTGCCCCCACTGGGCAAGTCGACCCTCATAAGCCTTTCAGCCGATGGGCAGCAGGATCCGACGATTGCTAAGGTACGTGCAGCGCTGGAGCGATTGCGCAAGGCCGGAATCTTGACGAAGGATAGCGGCGGAGAGCTATTAGTTGAAGATCGACTCTTTGCCGCGTTTTTGCAGCAACAACGCCCAAGCCCGGCTTTAGGGCTTGGTAAACCGCCGAATGATGTCGACACGACCATTCACCTGCGACGCACAAGCTAGCGCCGCCAAAAGTCGTTTTTCAATCGCGCCGCCGAATACGCGCGACCGCAGCCTCAAGTGTTTTAAGTGATCGAACCAAGTGGTCGGCGCGGGTTTGCAAAAGTTCACCCATTGCTATCTCAATTGCGTCTCGTCGCCCTTGCTCAGCCCCCTCACTCGCCTCGTCAATATCTGGCGAGTTGAGTAAGATATGCCCAAGCAGGGTTTCATCGTTCATTTCACCCAACGTGTCTTGATCAATACCGTGTTCATTTAGAGTGCTCGCAACTTGATCAAGAAGAAATTTGCGTACCCACACAAAATCCGTCGTGCCGCGAAGCTGCTGCAACGCGTGTTTGCCCACTTCGTTTGCAAAGTCCGCGCGGGTCAACACTGGATTCTTCGTGTTGATCGTTCCACCAAAATCTGGCCCATCGCTGAAGGGACGCCGCCATTTCACATAACGGATGATGTTATCGAGGTAACGAATCCGAAGCGCGAACGGGTTGTCTAGATAGCTGGCAAGATTGGCGTAATACTCGCCGATGCGCCGAAGCGTTGGGGTGGTCTTCTTGCCATCCAAAAACCCCACCAGATTGACATTGATGAAGTGATGCCACGTGGAGTGGGCAACGATGTTGCCAACTCCCACCGCATGGCCGTCGTAGGCGCTGACGACACCCACTTGTCTTGACCTGCGATCCCAAATCCCTGTTGGCTTTGGCAATGCGAAATTAGTGCCCCACGCCACAATCTCCGGTTTGGGTTGGTTACCGTTCTTGCTCGGCCAGACGGGTGCGCCTTGGTGATCCAGGTGGCTGTACGTCCCGGGGATGTTAAGTGCACCTTCGTGCGCATGGTCTGGCAGTACCTTAATCACGCCGGTGGGGTTTTCTGGATGGGACCGCGTTTGAAACAGCGGGTGCGGGATAATTTGTTCACCCGCGCGCCGGAACACGTTTGGTGGGGTAAAAGAAATGTTTTGTGGCGTGCCGTCTTGCTGCAACAGCATCGTGCTCATATCCGACTCGCCCGCGCCCGATGTACCGTGCGAGGTGTCGACAACGTCCGGACCGCCGAGGGGCGGGCCACCATCCCAGATCCGCATTTCACTCGCACGCTTCAATGATCGACCGAGCGAGCGCCCGAGATTAAGCGAATCATTGTTGACTGGATTGGAATGGTCGCCGGTGATGAGAACGCCGTTGCCTGCGTCCATCCACTTTTCTAGGACCTGCAATTCGTCGTTTGTGAGCTCTTGTTTTGCGCGCTGCGCCCAATCGGGTGCGCCACCCAGCCGTTGCTCGGTCGGGCTGTAGCTACGAACCGGGATCAAATTATTTCCGTAGTGCATCCCAAAAATCCAGATTTGGCCATACGGCTGCAAGAGCTCCGGGGTGATGAGATTAAGATTCGACTCGTCAAGCAGGCGCACGATCTTGCCGGTGCCGTCGTATTCGTAGTTCCGATTTACAACATCGACTTCATAGGTGATGAGGCGATCACCGTGGAGTTCACTTTGATTCTCTAACAACCCTTTGGTGATGCCAAGCGCGAACTCATGTTCGCCGCCTCGGTAGGCGGAGTTGTCCGGTGTGTTGCCTGGGCGCGGTCGCACACTGCCGTCGATTGGTAGGACGTTTTCATCGGCATCGTCGCAGTAAAACAAGATGCGTACTACATAGCGCTTACTCATGGGCTGACTCCAGCATTGCCTCCGCGACAGCGTGTCGTGGCAGCGTTCGAACTAGGAGAGTACTGCGTTCTTTCTGGTTTCGGTATCCCCCAGAATGCGTAGAGAGGGGCTTGTTGGGGGGTGCGGCTAATTTCTTGGACTGGTTTATGTCGCAAGACCAAGGTTTACTCGATACTCAACGGGACTACGTGAGCCAAGCGATATCTTGATTCGTTTTTCGTCGTACCACCGAATATAGGCGTCTACCGCATTGATGAACTGCTCGATAGTTGTATCTTTTGGATTTGGATTTACCCCGAATTGGTGGACATATTTATGATGTGGAAACTTGAAGGGAAATACGATGAGCGGGAACAAAAGAGTAACGCCGTACGATGAGGCGTTTCGGCAGCAAATGGTGGAATTGGTCGCCAGCGGGCGTCGGGTCAGAGCTTTGGCCAAAGAGTTTGGGTGTTCGAGCGCGTCGATTCATCATTGGGTGAAGAACTCAGGACGTGTAATGGATCTGCCGCGAGGAGCACAGGTCATGCAAGCGGCCAAGGCGGTTCGCGGGTCGGCGAGCCAAATGGCGCTATCGCACGTTGAGCGCGATGAGCTAATGCGGCTACGCAAAGAGAACAAGGCGCTACGTATCGAGCGTGACATTTTGTCAAAGGCTACGGCCTGGTTTGCGCACAAAAGCGAGAAAACATCGACGATGTTTACCGCATCGTGAGCGCAAATCAGGCCGAGCCGGGTAAAAAAAGATTGCCCACACGAAAGGTGTGCGGTGTGCTCGGTGTGTCACACAGCGGCTACTACGCCTGGAAAGATAGGCCACTTTCAGCACGCGCACGCGCCAATGTTGCGCTCACGCAAGCCATTGCGCTGGCACACGCGCAATCGGATGAAATCTATGGCGCGCCCAAGATTTACGCCGAGCTACGCGATGCTAGTGTATCTACCCATGATTCACGCTGGGCCAAGGTCGGTAAGAACCGCGTGGCAACCCTCATGCGCTGCGCCGCACTGCGTGGGGTATCGAACCGGCGCTCTTACGTAGTGACCACCGAGCGTGATGACAAGGCGTGCCCAGCGCCGGATTTAGTCAATCGGCAATTTGTGGCCAGCGCGCCCGATGAGCTTTGGGTGGCCGATATTACCTACGTGCCCACTTGGGCGGGGTTTGTGTACTTAGCAGTAGCGCTCGATGTGTGGAGCCGCAAAGTGATCGGCTGGCACATTGGGCAGTCGTTACATACCGATTTAATTCTCGCCGCGCTAGAGATGGCCGCGCGTGCGCGTAAGCCTAAATCGGTCATCCACCACAGCGATCAGGGCTGTCAGTACACAAGCTTAGCGTTTGGCAGCCGATGCAAGGAGCTAAAGGTGCGCCCTTCGATGGGAACGGTGGGCGATGCCTACGATAATGCAATGGCCGAGAGTTTCTTCGCGCTGCTGGAAAGCGAATTGCTAAGTCGGCGCACCTTCAAAACAAAATCTGAAGCGTCACTGGTGCTGTTTACCTACATTGAGGCTTGGTACAACCGTACGCGTCGGCACGGCTCGCAGGGACAAATCTCACCGCTTGCGTTTGAGAATAATTTCTACAAAACCGAGGCGCAAAAGAACGCTACAAAAGTAAAGCAAACTGAAGTCAAAAGAAATGATCCTTTGGATGGGCACAACAACGCAAAACCCACGACAAGCTCGGTTGGTGCAATACTTGAAGTTGTGGAATCGAGTTGACTTTGTTCAGCCCACAACTGTCCGCACGTTCGGGGTAAATCCAGTTGGATGATTACGCAGCCTACAACACGTCTGCCATTTCTGGTGAAGCACGCTGAAATATTAAAAGCGAAAAAACACCAAGAAATACAGTTACGAGCGCTGCACCAACCAGGCTGCCCCACACTGGTTGCTGACCATAAACGACGACTCGATGAAACCCATCGACAATCGAATACATCGGGTTTAACTGCATAAGTCCTTGGTATTTTTCAGGGATGATGTTGGCAGGATAGACCACAGGGGTGAACCAAAACCAAAGCTGCATGATCACTTGCATGACTTGCCCGACATCGCGCATGAATACATTTAGCGTGCCCAGAATTAGTCCGAGAGCTAGCGCGAACGCTACTGTCAAAGTTGTGAGGGGAATGAGCGACAACAACACGATTCCAGGCCACACGCCTGTGAGTAGCAACACACCCATTACTGCAAGCATGAAAAGAGCAAACGTTACCAGTGCTGTAGAGGCAACGATAACGGGTAGACAAATCCGCGGGAAAACTATTTTTTTTAACGTGTTGCCGTGCTCAATAAACACCGTCATTGAGCGATTAACGATCTCGGAAAATAGCCCCCATGCGGCCATACCCGCTAGCAAATAAATTGCGTATCCGTAGCTACTTTTCACGCCCGGTAGCTTTGCAGCTAGTACATTGGAGAGGATGAGCGAAAACATAGCCACTTGAACGAGCGGTTGTAGTACGACCCACGCTCCCGCAATTTTGCTGCGCGCGAAGCGGTTACGGAAATCGTTTTTCACCGAAGTCTCGATGAAATGGCGATATATCCAAATGTTTTTAAAGTAAGACTTCATGGTTGAGTCATAGCCGACTTTTGTAGATTTGCCGCGTTGCTTCAGCGCAACGCGCCCAAGTGTAATGCCGCGCGCGCGCTAAACCCTTATCAATAAGCTCAGTACGTAGCCCGTTGTCGGTAGCCAATTGCACCATGGCTTGCGCAATTTCAGCAGGGTCGGTCGGGTTAACGCTCAGCGCGGCATCGCCAGTTACCTCCACCAGCGAGCTTGTATTTGCAGTGATAACAGGCAGTTGCGCGGCGAACGCTTCGATAACAGGTAAACCAAAGCCTTCGTAAAGGGACACAAAGCTTAGACCAAGCGCGCAGGACATGAGTGCGCGCTTTTCCAAATCGCTTACGTAATTCAACCAAAATACCAACCCATCGTTTTCGGGTTCGCGCATCGATGCAACAAGCCCATCGCAGTTCCATCCTGCCCGCCCTACAACGACGAGGGGGTGCTGCCGGCGCAAGCTAACCGGTAATTGGCGATGTGCTGCAAGTAAAGTTTCGACATTTTTTCGCGGTTGCAGCGTTCCAATAAATAAAAAAAAATCACGCGGTAGACTAAATTTTTTGAGGATCGTACCGCTAGTTTGTTCGTCTACTCGCTCAAAATATCGTTCATCCACACCAAGCGGCGTTACGCTAACGCGTTCGGGCGGCACGTTGAAATGCTCAACTATTTCGCGCTTAGAAAATTCGGAAATTGTGATGATGTGATCGGCCCAGCTTGCCGTGCGCCGAAAGAGCCAGCGTTTGAGTGCCGCTTGGTTTTGTCGAATCCACTCTGGGTGCGACAGTGGGATCGCATCCATAATCGTAGCCACCACTGGAACCCCGCGAAGCTTTGGGATGAGGTGGTCGGTAGCGTGATAAAGCGAAAAGCGCGTGTTCGCCTTTTTGCTATCGAAGAGTGAAACCCCACAGAGCGCGGTGCCCAACGCAGTTGTGGCGAAGCGACGCAAATGTAGGGTTTTCTCGTCTCCAAACACTTCATCAACATGTCTGTCTGTCGAGCCAAACAGGGTCGGAACGATATCTATATTGCCCTGCGCAGCCAGCGCGCGCCCGAGCTCAAGCGTGTAAGTGCCGATGCCGTCGAGCGCATTGTTGGCGAGGCCGCGGGCAAGCACGGTAGCCCCGAAGCCGATCTTAGTCTCGCTCAAAATTTGTTTTGTTGCCACTAATTGCTTAGTTTAGCGTTCAAAAACCGCACTGCGGCAAACAGGTAATCAAACTGAGTTGGCAATCGGAGGCTCCAAACTTTCTAATTTCCAGAAGATAAAGCGCAGAAAGTGCCTTTTTTACGCCGCAGGTTCTCTCGTTTTTTTTAAAATTTGCCTCGAGTGCCCGTCGGAAATCTACTCAAAATTGCTGCAGCGCAGTAAACTCAAGCACTAAACGACTCACAGCCAACCGCACCATGCGACCTACGCCCGCACTGCAGCACGCCGTTCCTAGCGACAATCATCGTTCAGGTACAGGTAGCGCGCACTCCCAGGGAACGGTGGCGCCGAGGCTTTCGCCAGTAACAGAAAAAACTACAAACGCTCCGCGCCTACGTGAAATTCCCTACAACTACACCTCGTTTTCCGATCGCGAAATCGTGATCCGGTTGCTGGGCGAATCCGCCTGGAATACGCTTACGCAGCTGCGCGGCGAGCGTAAAACAGGACGCAGCGCGCGCATGTTGTTTGAGGTGCTGGGCGATATTTGGGTGGTGGAGCGCAACCCCTATTTGCAAGACGATTTGGTGGATAGTGCGAAGCGACGGGGCATGTTGGTCGCTGCGCTAAAGCACCGATTGGGCGAGATTCAAAAGCGTCGGTTGGTGGATGCAAACGACGCTGAGGCGCAAGCTCGCGATGCGCTGGTCGGCGAATTGCTGGCGTTGGCCCACAAAGCAGTGGAGAAGTTTGACACCCAGTTTGATGAAACCACGAGCCTACGCAAACGCGCGCTAAAAGTTTTTGGAAAAGTCACCCGCAAAGACAACATCGGGTTCGATGGCTTAGCGCGAGTGTCGCACATGACGGACGCGACGGATTGGCGTGTCGAAGCGCCATTTGTTGTGCTCACACCCAATGACGAAGCAGAAATCATGGGCTGCGTGAAGGGCTGCATCGAGCTTGGGCTGACGATCATCCCACGCGGCGGTGGCACGGGCTATACCGGCGGCGCAGTTCCGCTCACGCGCTTGAGTGCGGTGATCAATACCGAAAAGTTAGACGCGCTCGCAGAAGTCGTTCCGCAAACGCTGCCAGGCCACACGCAGCAAACCGCCACGATCAACTGCGGTGCAGGCGTGGTGACGCGGCGCGCAATGGAGGCAG
The DNA here is from genome assembly GCA_031376405.1 of Betaproteobacteria bacterium. Lineage (GTDB taxonomy): Bacteria > Pseudomonadota > Gammaproteobacteria > Burkholderiales > Casimicrobiaceae > JANMDS01. The sequence continues at coordinate 11,353 of JANMDS010000328.1, read as the reverse complement.
CAGAGGCAGCGGGCCTGGTGTGGGCTTGTGACCCAACGAGCGCAGACGCCTCGTGTATTGGTGGCAATATCGCGGTGAACGCGGGCGGCAAAAAGGCTGTGCTTTGGGGCACGGCGCTTGATAATTTGGCGAGCTGGCGCATGGTTACGGCCAACGCGGAGTGGTTGAACATTACCCGCCTGGATCACAATCTAGGCAAGATTCATGATGTGCCCGCAGCCCAGTTTTTGCTCGAATATTTTGACGAGGATGGCAAAGGCGGCGTAGGCAAAAAGCTTCGCGAAGAAACGCTTGTCATCCCCGGCAATACCTTCCGCAAAACAGGTTTGGGCAAAGACGTTACCGATAAATTTTTGTTGGGATTGCCTGGTATCCAAAAAGAAGGTTGCGACGGCATCATCACGCAGGGCACGTTCATCTTGCACAAAATGCCGCCCGTTACCCGCACCGTGGCGCTAGAGTTTTTCGGGCAAGTTAAAAACGCCGTGCCCGCGATTGTAGAAATTAAAAATTTCATTGATTCCCATGCGCAAGCGGGCAACAATCGGGTAATGCTTGCTGGTTTGGAGCACTTGGATGAGCGCTACGTAAAAGCAGTGGGCTATCAAACTAAAGCCAAGCGACACGGCCGACCGAAGATGGTGTTGATCGGCGATATCGTAGGCGATAGTGAAGATGCGGTGATGCGCGCGGCGAGTGAAGTGGTGCGTATTGCCAACGCGCGCGGCGCGGAAGGCTTTGTTGCAGTGACGGCTGAAACGCGCAAAAAGTTTTGGCTAGACCGTGCGCGCACGGCTGCAATTTCGAAGCACACCAACGCCTTTAAGATCAATGAAGACGTGGTGATCCCGTTGCCGAAATTGGGCGACTACAGCGATGGCATTGAGCGCATCAACATTGAGCTTTCAATCAAAAACAAACTGAAACTGTGCGACGCGCTCGTGCAGTTTTTCGCAGGGGAATTACCTACAAAACCCTCCGATGAGCTGCAAACTGCGCCGCAGGTATTGGAAGAAAAGGTAGCCGAAGCCCGCGAGCTTACGGCCCGCGTGCGTACGCGCTGGCAGGCGTTGCTGGACAATCTCGATGCGAATTTTTTAGCCCTACAAGATTACAGCGAACGCGTTTCTTACAAAACCGAACTCCTCGCGCCGCTCGATGATATTTTTGATGGCGCAGCGTTCGCGCCGGTGATCACCAAAGTAAAAGCGCTGCACAAAGAAATTTTGCGCGCTCGCACGTGGGTTGCCCTGCACATGCATGCAGGCGACGGTAACGTGCATAGCAACATCCCGGTGAACTCAGACAATTACGAAATGTTGCAAGAGGCCAATGCGGCGGTGGTGCGCATCATGGCGCTCGCCCGTTCGTTGGGTGGCGTGATTTCCGGCGAACACGGCATTGGCATTACGAAGTACGAATTTTTAACGGACGAAGAAACCCAGCCGTTTAAGGACTACAAAGCAAAAGTAGATCCACACAACCGGTTTAACGCGGGCAAGTTAGTCCACGGCGGGGATTTGCGTAACGCCTACACGCCTTCGTTTAGTTTGCTGGGTGCGGAGAGCTTGATTTTGGAAGCCTCCGATATTGGCGCGATTGCCTCGAGCGTGAAAGATTGCTTGCGTTGTGGCAAGTGCAAGCCGGTGTGTGCCACGCATGTGCCGCGCGCAAATTTGCTCTATAGCCCACGTAACAAAATCTTGGGTGTAGGCGCGCTCACCGAAGCGTTTTTGTATGAAGAGCAAACCCGGCGTGGCGTCTCCTTGCGGCACTGGGATGAATTGTCTGATGTGGCCGACCATTGCACGGTGTGTCACAAATGTTTGAATCCTTGCCCGGTGGATATTGATTTTGGCGAGGTGTCGATGGCAATGCGTAATTTGCTAGCGAAATCGGGCAAGAAGAAATTCAACCCCGGCACTGCCGCGGCGATGGCGTATTTGAACGCGCGCGATCCAGCTACGATTGGTGTGATTAAAACCGTGATGATTGATTGGGGCTACAAAGCCCAGCGCACGGGGCATACGCTGGCGAAAAAGTTTGGTCTCATTGGGGATCAAACCAAAGCGCCACCCGCCACCTTGGGCAAGCCTTCTATCAAATCGCAAGTGATTCATTTTGTGAATAAACCCATGCCTAGCGGCTTGCCTAAGCAAACGGCGCGTAAGCTCCTGGATATCGAAGATGATGCGGTGGTGCCGATCATCCGCGATCCGAAAAAAGCGGCGGAAGATAGTGAGGCGGTGTTTTACTTTCCGGGCTGTGGTTCAGAGCGGCTATTCTCACAAGTGGGCTTGGCTACGCAGGCCATGCTTTACAACTTAGGTGTGCAAACCGTATTGCCGCCGGGGTATTTATGTTGTGGTTACCCGCAAAATGCGAGCGGCCAGGCGGACAAAGGCAAAGAGATTACGACTAACAATCGGGTGCTGTTCCACCGCGTAGCGAACACACTTAACTACCTCGATATCAAAACGGTGATCGTAAGCTGCGGCACCTGTATGGATCAATTGCAGAAGTACGAGTTCGAGAAGATTTTCCCGGGCTGCCGCTTGCTGGATATCCACGAATACTTGATGGAAAAAGGTGTGAAACTCGAGGGCTTGGGCACGAAATATCTGTATCACGACCCGTGCCATAGCCCGATGAAAACCCACAAGCCGATGGACGTGGTGAAAAACCTTGGTATCACCGCGGTTCAGAACGAGCGCTGTTGCGGAGAAAGCGGTACGCTGGCTGCGAGCCGACCCGATATTTCCACGCAAGTGCGCTCGCGCAAAGAAGAAGAGCTACTCAAAGGCGAAACGGCGTTGCGCGCGGATGGCTATGCGGGCGATATCAAAATCCTCACCTCTTGCCCGTCGTGTTTGCAAGGGCTTTCGCGCTATCGCAACGATTTGCAATCCGGCTTGCTGGAGGCCGATTACATCGTGGTGGAAATCGCCAAGCATGTACTGGGTAAAGAGTGGATGGGCGAATACGTGGCGAAAGCGAACGCGGGTGGGATTGAACGGGTTTTGCTGTAAAACAGCAAGAGAACCTACGGCGTAAAAAGGTCATTTTTTTAGAGATATCTCCTCAAAAAGAGCGTTTTTGCGCCGCAGGTATTTAGTGCATTTTCAATATGATTGATCACCTAGACCACCTCGTACTCACCACCCTTGATCGCGCGGCGTGTGTGCGCTTTTATGTAGAAGTATTGGGCATGCAACTCGAAACATTCGGCCCGCCCGAGCAACTTCGGCTCGCATTTAAATTTGGCAACCAAAAAATCAATCTGCACGAGCGCGGGCGGGAGTTTGAGCCCAAGGCACACTTACCCGTTTCTGGCGCGTTGGATTTGTGCTTCATCGCGAACATCCCGCTCGATGCGGTGATCGAGCGATTGCGTTTACATGGCACGCCGATCTTAGAGGGCCCCGTGATGAGAACAGGTGCCACATCCAAAATCCGCTCGGTGTACGTGCGCGACCCGGATTTGAACCTAATTGAAATTTCAGAATTGGTGGGTGCGTAATGCCCCGCTACGCGCCAAACTTAAACCGCCGCAGCGCCAATGAACCGCGCCGTCCAGGTATGGTAAGCGCCATACCTGCGGCGCAAAAAGAGCATTTTTTGCACCTTATCTCCCAAGATTTGGCCGTTTTGGGACTTTCGCTTTCAAGCACGCAAATTGCGCAACTGCTGCGCTTTCTCGATCACCTGCTCAAGTGGAATGCGCTCATCAACATAAGCGCCGTCACCGAGCCCGAGCAGATGTTGAGCGTGCATATCGTCGATAGTTTGGCGGCGCTGACCCATTTGCAGCGCGTGGGCGGAGACAACCCGCTTGTGCTTGATGTGGGCACGGGCCCTGGCCTGCCCGCAGTGCCGTGGGCCATTGCATTGCCAGGGGCGCAGATTCACGCGATTGATTCGGTGCGAAAAAAGATCGACACGATTACGGAATTCGCCGCAGTGGAAGCGCTGCCCAATCTGCGCGCCGAACACTTACGCATTGAAGACGGGCGTGGCCAATATGATGTGGTGGCCTCGCGGGCATTTTCTTCGCTAAAAAATTTCGTAACGCTTGCGGGCTCAAGCGTGCGCGGCGGAGGCACGATGCTCGCCCTCAAGGGCAAATCGCCCGAGGCTGAAATTGCCGGGCTGGAGGGTACGGGTTGGGCAGTGGAGCAGATCATGCCAATTGCGGTGCCGCGCTTGGAAGCCGAACGGTGCGTGGTGGTGCTTACCCGCAAGTAGGGGCGGTACACTCTAGGCTCCTCGCGCCACCCAAAACGCCTTCCGTGAAAGTTTTCTGCATCGCCAATCAAAAAGGCGGCGTCGGCAAGACGACCACCGCAGTTAACCTCGCCGCCGGCTTGGCCGCCCTCGGCCAACGGGTGCTGCTCGTCGATCTCGACCCGCAGGGCAACGCCACGATGGGCAGCGGCGTGAACAAACGCACGCTCGAACATTCGATTTACGAAGTGTTAATTGGCGAAGCCACGATTGCGCAGGCGATAAAAAAAACCGGTGAAGCGGGCTACGATTTAATCCCCTCTAACCGCGAGCTGGCGGGCGCAGAAATTGACTTGGTGGATTTAGACCACCGCGAAACCCGACTCAAACGGGCGCTCGCTATCGAAAAAAACAATTACGATTTCGTGTTGATCGATTGCCCGCCTACGCTCTCATTGCTCACGCTAAACGGCTTAACCGCCGCCCACGGCGTGGTGATTCCGATGCAGTGCGAATACTTCGCGCTCGAAGGTTTGAGCGATTTGGTGAATACGATTAAAAAAGTGCACGCCAACCTAAACGCTGAGCTGGTGATTATCGGTTTGTTACGCGTGATGTTCGACCCACGCATGACCTTGCAACAACAAGTTTCCGATCAACTAGAAGAGCACTTCGGCGACAAAGTATTTAAAACGATCATCCCGCGCAATGTGCGTCTGGCCGAAGCGCCCAGCCACGGCCTGCCTGGCGTGGTGTACGACCGGGCCAGCAAAGGTTCGCAAGCGTACCTCGCATTTGGCAATGAAATGATCGCGCGATTAGAGAAAAAAACAGCATGAAGAAAAAAGGATTGGGTCGTGGCCTCGAGGCACTCTTAGGCGCAGATCGGCCCGAAAAGGATTCGCCGGTTTCGCTGCAACAAAACGCACTGCCCGTATCGCAACTCGTTGCGGGCAAATACCAGCCGCGCACTAAATTTGACGAATCGGCACTGAACGAATTGGCCGAGTCCATCAAAGCCCAAGGATTGATACAGCCGATTACCGTGCGCAAGCTTGGCGCTGAACAATACGAAATCATCGCCGGCGAGCGTCGCTTTCGCGCGGCACAAAGAGCGGGTTTGACCGAAGTGCCAGTGGTGGTGCGCGAAGCGGACGATAGCCAAGCGCTGGCGCTTGCGCTTATCGAAAATATTCAGCGCGAAGATTTGAATGTGATTGAAGAAGCGCGGGCTTTAAAGCGCTTGCAAACGGAGTTCAACCTCACCCACGAACAGGTGGGCCAAGCGGTGGGTCGCTCACGCAGCGCGGTGACAAACATGCTGCGCCTGACCGAGCTGGCCCCGCAAGTGCAAGAAAAAGTGCTCGATGGCAAGCTCGAAATGGGCCACGCCCGCGCGCTCGCGCCGCTCGCGCCCGCACTGCAAATTTTGCTCGCCGAGAAAATCGCCGCGCAAGGCTTGACCGTGCGCGATGCCGAGAGCTTGGCGGCCAAGGCGGCCCAACCCGCTACGCAAAAAGCTAGCGAAACAGCCGCCAGCAAGCGCGACCCCGACATCGCCCGACTTGAAGAAGATTTAGCCGAAACGCTTGGCGCCTACGTGACCATCAAGGTGGGGACCAAAGCGGGAAACCCCAATGCGGGCGAAGTGGTTATCCGTTATGCCTCGTTGGATCAGCTCGACGGAATCGTTGAAAAGATTAAAAAAGGGTAAATACCTGCGGCGCAAAAACGGCACTTTTCAAGAATTATCTCCCTAAAAGTGCGGTAGCTTTTTGTGGTGTAGGTGTCCGATAAAAGTCCGAAATGGGTTAAGTAAAACGATGAAAACAGTCACTTCTTTTGGAGAGGTCGCCTCGCACGACGCAACGCTGCGCGAAACGCTCACCGCGCTGAGTTGCCCCGCCAGTGCGAGTCGGCGGGGGGTGGTTCGAGCATTGGCGTTGTTGGGTAGCGCGGGGCTTGCGGCGAGTGCAAAGGTTGCGTGGTCTGCGTGCAGTGTTATCCCTTCGGAAACGGGTGGGCCCTACCCCGGCGATGGCACGAACGGGCCAAACGTGCTGACGCAATCGGGCATCGTGCGCCAAGATATCCGGCCAAGCTTTGGTAGCGCTGGTGCAGCGACGGCCGCCGGCGTAGCGCTTACCGTAACGTTGCAATTGGTCAACACCAACAGTGGTTGCGGCGCGCACGCGGGCTACGTGGTGTATTTGTGGCATTGCGACGCCCTGGGGCGGTATTCGATGTATTCAGCAGGGGTGACCGCACAGAATTACTTGCGCGGCGTGCAAGTAGCGGATAGCAATGGAATGGTGAGCTTTACTACGATTTTCCCGGGCTGCTATTCGGGACGCTGGCCGCACATTCATTTTGAAATTTATAGCTCGCAGGCTGCTGCGGTGTCGGGTACGAATGCCGTGCGCACTTCACAACTCGCGCTACCGCAAGCGGCGTCCGCTGAGGTGTATAGCGGGCAAAGTGCGGTTTACGCCGGTAGTACAAGTAACTTAAACGCCATTTCGCTCGCGAGAGATAACGTGTTTAGCGATACCCTCGCTGCCACGCAGCTCGCCACGACCACCGGCTCCGTCGCAACGGGCTACAACGCAACGCTGGAAGTGGGAATTGCTGGGGCAGTGGTTGCCAACACCGTCCCGTCCGCGCCCGCGCTCGGGTCCGTAACCATTCATCAGATGCAATCGAACGCGAATTTAAACGTAGGCGGCGCCGATCCGACGGCGGGTGCAGTAACCATTTCTAATACGGCTTTTTTAGAGTTCACTGCACCCGCACAAACGGGGGCAGCCCGGTGTTAGATTATTTGGTGACGCTTACGAGCACGACGGCTGGGGTGACCTCGCCGATTAGTTTTGTGGCCACGGGCGGCGCAGGCACGATCTTTTCATTGCCGGTAAACGCCAATGCAACATACAGTGCGAGCTTGCAGGCGCGCAACGCAGTAGGCTACTCGTCGGTCTCCAATGCAGTGGCTGTCACCCTTCGCGTTGCGCTTTCCGCGCACGATGGCGTGAGCCATGCTGTGCCTGCACTGGGTAAAGTGGGAGTGTTTGCGGCAGCGGCGGGCATCGCAGCCGTGTACAACGCGATTCTTGCTAAAAATAACTGATACCTGCGGCGCAAAAACGGCACTTTTCGATGATTATCTCCCTGAAAAACACCTGCATTTCGCGCCGCGCATCCTGCGGTTCGTCGCAACGCGCACTAATACGCTCGCGTAAGCAGGTACAGTTCGGTTGTAGCTTCGCTCACAAGGCGTAGCGCAATTTTGAAAGAGCACGATGAAAATTAAACACAAGGGGCGGTGGGTAGCGTTGGCGCTAGGGCTCATTTTTGCCGCGGGTATTGGCGGCGTGGTGGCAAAAAAAATGCAGGCCCGCAAAGCGGACGAAGCCAAACGCGAGGCCGAAAAGAATGCGCCAAAAATACTGGCCCTGGCCGCAACCGATATTTACGTGCTCGAGACCAAGCCTATCGCCCAAACGCTGACCGTGACCGGTACGCTGGAGCCGATGGCGCAAGGCGTGGCCAAAGCGCGAGCGTTGGGCACGCTCCTAGGCGCGGCTAAGCGCGAAGGTGATAGCGTGCGTGCGGGCGAAGTGCTCGGGCAAGTGGATAGCGCGGACTTGCGTATGCGCGTTACTCAGCAAGAGAGCCTGCGTGCCCAAGCCCAAGCCCAGCTCGATGTGGCGAGTAAAAATCGGGAAGCCCAGAAGAGCCTTTTCGAAAAAGGCTTCATCTCCAAAACGGCATTTGATAATACCGAAGGCAGCTTTTTAGGCGCAGCCGCAGCCGCGAACGCCTCCCAAGCCCAACTCAATATGGCCTCGCAAGCGCTGCGGGATACGAGCATCGTCGCACCGATGGCGGGTGTGGTGAGCCGCCGTCATGTGGAGCCAGGTGAGCGGGTATCGAACGAGATGACGGTGTACACCATCATGCAAGTGGATTCGCTCGAATTTGCCCCGCAAGTGCCAGCAGAAGATGCGGCGAAATTGGCGGTAGGCCGGACGGTAGAGGTAAGTGTGCCGGGAGTAGATAAGCCCTTTATGGCGACGATTACTCGCATTGCGCCGACGGCTAGTGCGGGCACGCGCACGGTGGATGTGCGGGCGAAAATTGCCAACGAAGGCAAGGCGCTGAAAGCGGGTGTGTCGGCCACGGGCTTGGTGGCATTAAGCGAACCTGCGCCAGCGTTGGTGTTGCCGATGGATGCAATTCGCGCCGCCGATTCAGCGCCGCATGTGTATGTGCTTGCAGGCGACAAAGTGGCACGGCAAGATGTGAAACTGGGCGCGCGCGACGAGCGCAACGGCTCGATTGTGATTTTGTCTGGCGCGAAAGCGGGGGACAAAATACTTTCTGCCCGCGTGCAAGATATTAAAGATGGCCAAAGCGCTACGCTTAACGCCGTTGTGAACGCAACGTCGGGAGCGACAAAAAAATGACACTCACCCGCATTGCGATTAACAACCCGGTGTTCTGCGCGATGGTGATGCTGGCTGCGTGCGTGATGGGGTTGGTGTCGTATTTCAAGCTGCCTATCGATGCGATGCCCGAAACAAGCCTGCCTTTTGCTGTGGTGTATGTGGCTTACCCTGGGGCTTCGCCTGAAGCAGTAGAGAATGATTTAACGAAACCCATCGAGAACGCGCTGAACCCAGTGGCAGGCGTGAAAACTTTGCGCTCGCGTTCACGCGAAGGCTCGTCGTTGGTAATTATCGAGTTCGCTCTGGGCACCGATATCAATCGGGGCATACAAGATTTGCGCGATAAGTTAGCCGTGATTCGCCCCAGCTTTCCGAAGGATGCGAAAGATCCGTACATCTCTAAAGCCCGAGACGATTCCGATCAACCGATTATTTCTATTGGGGTAACCGGTGCGACCAACTTGCGGGAGTTAACGCGCATCGTGGAAGATGTGGTGGTGCGGCGCGTAGAAAACGTTTCGGGTGTGGGCACGGTGTCCGTGAGCGGTCAAGCCCGTCGCGAGATCGCCATCAAGCTCGATACAGAAAAAATGAAATCGTTTGGCGTGGGCATTGAGCAAGTAAACAACGCACTACGCGCAGATAATTTCGACGCGCCTGTGGGCGCCATTAGCCGAGGGGCTGAAGAGCGGCTGTTGCGCGTGGAAGCCCGCTTTACAAGACCTGCGCAGTTTGGCGACATTGTGGTGGCACGGCGCGGCGGGGCGAATGTGTTGCTCAAGCAAATCGCAACCATTAACGATGCACTGGCCGAGCGTAACTCTTACGCCCGCATTAACGGCAAAGAAGCGATCGGTATTGATGTGTTGAAGGTGAACGGTGCGAACACGGTAGAAGTAGGCGAGTCGGTTAAAAAAGTAATTGAAGAGGTAAAAAAAGCACTACCCGCTAACGTGGAGCTCACGCTACTTTCGGACCAATCGAAATACGTAAAGCGCAATGTAGACGGCGTGAAGAAAACGATTATTGAAGGCGCGCTACTCACGGTGCTCATCGTATTTTTATTTTTGAAAAGCTGGCGCAGCACGATCATCACCGGCTTAACGCTGCCGATCGCTGTTATCTCTACGTTTATCGCGCTCAATGCCTTGGGCTTTACGCTAAACGCGCTGACGTTGCTCGCGCTATCGCTTTGCATCGGGTTGTTGATTGACGATGCGATTGTGGTGCGCGAAAACATCGTGCGCCACCTCCACTTGGGCAAAGATCACATGACGGCTGCGCGCGAGGGAACCGATGAGATCGGCCTCGCCGTGCTCGCAACAACTTTCGCCATCGTCGCGGTGTTCGCGCCGATTGGTTTTATGGGGGGCATCATCGGTTTGTTCTTCCATCAATTCGGCATTACCGTGGTGGTGGCGGTGTTGGTCTCGCTCTTCGTGAGCTTCACGCTCGACCCGATGCTCTCGGCAGTATGGGAAGATAAGCCCAGCAAATGGATGCGTTGGCCAGGTATTCGGCACTTTATGGACGGCTTTGAGCATGTGATTGATTGGTTGCACAAGCTCTATGATGATGTGCTCGGCTGGGCACTCAACCACCGCTGGATTACGCTGGGCGTGGCGCTGGTGTCGCTCGCGGGCTGCTTCGCACTCGTCCCGTACATAGGCAGCGAGTTTCAACCGAAATCGGACCGCAGTGAGTTTGGCGTTCGTATCGAAACACCCGTGGGCTCTAGCTTAGATTACACCCGCACAAAAATTGAGCAAGTTGAGGCGCTGCTTAAAACATTCCCTGAAGTGGAGTATCTCTACTCGCGCGTGGGCGGTGGCAATGGCAAGAATACGGGGTTCGTAAACGTAACGCTCGTGCCGACCGATAAGCGCAAGCGTTCTCAATTTGATATTGAAGATGCGGCCCGCAAAGAGGTTGAGCAAGTTGGTGGGTTGCGGGCCAGTATCGGTTGGGGAAAACCGATTAACGTAACCGTGCTCGGACCCGATGCGGCGCAGCTCAAACTCATCGCTGCTGACCTAACCAAAAAAATCGCGGCGGTAAAAGGCGCGGTGGATGTAGATAGCAGCGATAAGGCCGCTGTGCCTGCGTATGCCATTCGCCCGAACCGCGCGGCGGCGAATGATTTAGGTGTATCGGTGCCGCAAATTTCTGCAGCCGCCCGCGTGTTGGTGGGCGGTGATGTGATCGGCACGTGGCTTTCACCGGCGGGGGACAATATTGATGTGCGGGTGCGTCTAGATGAGAGCGACCGTGCGGACATCACCGCGCTGGGCGATGTGCCGGTGAGTGCGGGCGTGAACGCGGATGGCACACCGCGCGTGATTGCGTTGAAGCAAGTGGCCAGTGTGGATAGCACCACCAGCCCGAAAGTGATTGAGCGGCTATCGTTACAGCGGCAAATCACGATTTCTGCGGGCGTTTCAGGGCGCACCGAGGGCGAAGTGAACGACGACGTACAAGCGCTGACCAAGGCTACGAACTTGCCACCAGGCTTTCGGTTTGTGTACGAAGGTCAGGCGCAAATCATGCAAGAGAGCTTTAGCTTCGCGGTGTTGGCGTTAGGCTTGTCGGTAGTGTTTATTTACTTCGTGTTGGGCGCGCAGTTCAATAGTTTCACGCAACCGATTGTGATTATGCTGTCGCTACCGCTGTCGTTAATTGGC
>JANMDS010000260.1:0-2461 GCA_031376405.1 Betaproteobacteria bacterium | reverse complement strand
CTTTTCAGGATGAAACTGTACCGCAAAAACGTTATCCTGTGCGTAGGCGACGCAAAACGGATTGGGGTAATTTGCCGTTCCCGCAACACCGGCCTCATTTTCGGGCACGCAAAAATAACTGTTGGCAAAGTAAAAAGCGCTATTTTCTGGGACGATATTCCATAAAAAGTGCTCTTTTTGCGCCGCAGGTATCGCAACTGGGTTCCACCCCATATGCGGCACTTTGAGCGGTGCGCCATCTTCGTCCGCGTGCGGGTTCGAAAAGCGTACCACTTGGCCACGAAAAACCCCTAAACAGGGTGTATCGCCTTCTTCGCTATGATCGAAGAGCATTTGAAGCCCTAGGCACATGCCCATCATGGGCTTGGATTTAACTGCGGCAATGGTGGCTTCTAACAAACCGGAATCGCGCAGTGCGCGCATGGTATCGGGCATGGCCGCTTGCCCGGGCAACACCACGCGATCAGCCGATTTAATTTCAAGCGCGCTGGATACGATTTTTACGTTAGCGTCAGGCGCGACATGAACGAGTGCCTTCGCAACGGAATTTAAATTGCCCATGCCGTAATCGATAATGGCGATCATGGTGCGACGCGCGTTACAGCACGCCTTTGGTTGAAACCACCACGCCCGCCGCCCGCACATCCCGCTCACACGCGACGCGTAGCGCGCGGGCGAAGGCTTTGAAAATTGTTTCGCACTGATGGTGGGCGTTGTCGCCTTTTAAGTTGTCGATGTGCAAGGTAACCAGCGCGTGGTTTACAAAGCCTTGAAAAAACTCGTGGGTTAAATCCACATCAAATTGCCCAATCATGGCGCGGGTGAAGGTGCAATGAAACTCCAGCCCGGGCCGGCCAGACAAATCGATCACCACACGCGAAAGCGCTTCATCAAGGGGCACGTAGCTATGGCCGTAGCGAAAAATGCCCGCTTTATCGCCAATGGCTAGCTTGAAGGCTTGCCCGAGCGTGATGCCGATATCTTCGACTGTGTGGTGGCCATCAATATGTAAATCGCCATTGGCGTGGACGGTTAAATCCATCATGCCGTGGCGCGCGAGTTGATCGAGCATGTGGTCTAAAAACGGCACGCCTGTTTTGAGATCGGTTTTCCCTGTCCCGTCGAGATTGAGACTCACGGTGATTTGGGTTTCCTTGGTATTGCGTTCAACAGTAGCGGTACGGTTCATACGCAGCATTTTCGCAGAGCGGCGAGCATTGCGTTGTTTTCTTCGGGGGTGCCGATGGTAATGCGTAGGCAATTTTCCAACAAGGGGTGCGCGCCGTGGAAGGATTTCACCAAAACCTTCTCTGCTTTCATGCCTGCTAACACCTGCGGCGCACTGTTTACGCGCGTGAGGATGAAGTTTGCAGCCGAAGGGTGGGGGGTTACGCTCTGTATCGCAGCGAGCAGCGGGAATATGCGGTCGCGCTCAACATTGAGCGATTTACATTGCGCATCAAACACATGTTTGTTTTGCAATAGCTTGATTGCCACGGCTTGCGTGAGTACGTTGAGATTAAAGGGCGCGCGCACTTTATCAAACTCGTTTAACCAAGCGGGCGCTCCCACCACGTAACCTAAGCGCAGCCCTGCAAAACCAATTTTTGAAAACGTGCGCATCACCACTAAATTTTCGAATTCATCAATGCGATGCAGGAATGTTTTCTTCGCGAACGGTTGATACGCTTCGTCCACAATCACCAATCCCGGTGCGGCGCGAATAATGGCTTCTACGGCGGCTTCGGGGTAAATATTTCCCGTTGGATTGTTGGGGAACGCGAGCCACGTGAGCGCAGGCTTATGTTCGGCAATGGCTGCGAGCGTGGCATCAAGATTGAGCGTGAAATCTGCGTTCAAGGGCACACCCACAAACTCAAGATGATTGAACTGCGCGTTCATCTTGTACATCGGAAAAGCAGGCACCACGGCCAACACTTTTGCACCTGGGCGGGCGATGGCTTGCGTGATGTAGGTGATGCATTCATCCGAACCATTGCCCAATAGCAGCTCGTGGTGCGGCGCAATGCCCAGCACTTCGCGCATGAGCGCACGCAACGTGGGCGCAGTGGGTATCGGGTAGCGGTTCATCGCAACATGCTTGACGACCTGCGCCACTTCTTCTGCCAACCAGCAGGGCAACGTATGCGGATTTTCCATCACGTCTAACTTCACCATGCCCGTTGCGTCGTGCACGGGATAGGCGGAGAGCGAGCGGAGATCGGGGCGGATGACGTTGTTGACGAAAGCGTTCATAAACAATTTAACCAAAGTGTAGTGCGATTTATACGCAATACTTGCGGCGCAAAAAGTGCTTTTTTTGGGAGATATCTCCTTAAAAGTGCTATTTTTACGCCGCAGGTATAGAGGTAGAGAGCCGCATTTCAGCCGCCCGCGCGTGCGCTTGTAAGCCTTCGCCGTGCGCGAGCGTAGATGCCACGCGCCCGAGGGATTGTGCAGC
>JANMDS010000213.1:0-4938 GCA_031376405.1 Betaproteobacteria bacterium | reverse complement strand
CATCCGATGCGCAGTGGGTGAAGTAGTCCACGCCGCCGGCCATGGGACCGAAAAATTCATCGTATCCCGATTTCAGCGGACCAAATTGCGGCGCGAATCCTAAGTGCCATTTGCCCATGAGCGCAGTGCGATAACCTGCGTCGCGCAACAGCGATGGCAACGTCGGGTGCGCAGGGGGTAAACCCAAGGTTGCGCTGCCCGCAGCTTTGCTATTGATCGGTTCTTCCGCTGCACCGCGCAAACGGTATTGGTAGCGGGCTGTCATGAGTGCGAATCGCGTGGGCGAACAGACCGGCGAATTGGAGTAACCGTTGGCAAAGCGCAGGCCCTGTGCGGCCAGTGAATCGATCACCGGCGACACCTTGCCAAAGACCGCATCGCGCCCACCATAGCAGCCCAGATCGGCAAAGCCCAGATCGTCCGCGACGATAAAAATAATGTTTGGGCGTTTCATCGATCCCCAGCTTAAAAGTTGCGCTTTTTTGCGCGCGGTTGCCAAATATTGTGCCAGCGTTTTGATTCCTCGCACAACTCGTCCTAAACTCTAAGCCTTCACACACCATACAGTTCGCTACTTGTTCCGTAAGATTGACTGACAATGCCTCCGCTCTCAACGCCACCGCCAAACATGCTTTCGTTAGCGCAGCGCGAACGTGCGCTTTCCCCGAGCTCATGCATTGGCGGTAACTACCAGCCGTATGTTGCAGCGTACGGCATCCAAAGCGAAGAGGCCGAGCAGCGCACCACGCGCGCCGGTGCCTCATGGCAAACCCTGCACTATGGCGATGCGGCTGCGCACACCATTGAACTGTGCCTGCCGCCGGCACAGCACTGCATTGGGTTGCTGATCTTCATTCACGGTGGCTACTGGCAAGAGCTCAGTGCCCGCGATTCACGCTTCCCAGCGCTCGGCTGCGTTGAACACAAGCTCGCGTTCGCAGCCATCAACTACACGCTCGCACCGCACGCCACGATTACGCAAATCGTGGCCGAGTGCGAGCGCGCGGTTGCATATTTGCAGCGGCACGCACCCTCTTTTGGGTTTGAAGCGGACCGCATCGTGATCGCGGGGAGTTCCGCAGGCGCACACCTTGCTGCAATGGTTTGCGCGAGCGCGCGGGTTGATCTATTGCGCGGTGCGGTGTTGGTTTCAGGCATTTATGCACTCGAACCCTTACTCGGAACCTCCATTAACAACGCGCTCAAAATGGACGCGAACGAAGCCTACGCCAATAGCCCGCAGAGCCTCCCGCGCAAGCGCTTTCCCTCTACGATTATTGCCTGGGGCGAAATTGAAACCGATGAATTTAAGCGCCAAAGCGCGGCCTTCGCAGGGGCGCTCGTTGGCGATGGCGCGCTGGTTGAGTGTTTGGAGATTCCGGCGCGCAACCACTTCGATGTGATTATGGATCTCGCAGAGTGCCGCACGCCGTTGGGTGCAAAAGCACTTGCATTGTTTAACGAAAGTCGAACCTAGCCATGCCCGCCTACACCCCGCAATTCCCCAATTTGATTGATCCCGCTGGGGTGCGCGCGAGTCCGCACCCGCGCCCGATGGGCATTACCACCGATGAAACCCGCGCCGAAACCGCGAAAGCCACCGGCGGTGAGCCGATGGTTGATTTTTTGGGTACGACCAACCCTTACAACGAATACCAAAGCATTGATTTGCTTTTATCGCTCCAACATCCACGCAGCCAAGGCTACGATGAGATGACGTTTTATGTGATGGGGCAAGTTAAAGAGCTGCTATTTCGTGGGCTGCATTTTGAGTTATATAACGCCCGCGCGCAGTTGCAACAAGACAACGTGCTGAACGCGGTAGAGATTCTCGGTCGGTGTAAAGCCCAGTGCGAGTACATTGCGCGTTCATGGGATGTGCTCTCCACCATCAGCCCGGAAGGGTTTGCGCAGTTTCGCAATACGCTTGGTGCGGCATCGGGGCAGTTGAGCTTTATGTATCGCCACGTTGAATTAATTCTCGGCAACAAAAGCGCGCGGCTCGCGGGCGCGTTTCGCAACATGCCCCATGTGTGGCCCGCGATGGAGCAAGCGCTGAACACGCGCAGTTTGTACGACGAAGCCATCGCGCTGCTCGCGCGCAAAGGGTATGCGATTGACCATGCCGCGTTGGAGCGAGATTGGGCTACCGCGTATTCGATTAACGCGTCGGTCGAAGCGGCGTGGATGCAGGTGTACGCGTCTCCCGGCCCAGACAAGCCGCTGTATCGCTTGGCCGAAGCGCTGACTCAAGTGGCTGATGCGATGAGCCAGTATCGCTGGCGGCATTTCGTATCCGTGCAGCGCCTGTTGGGTTTAAAGCCTGGCACCGGCGGCTCTAGCGGCGTGGAGTGGCTGCGCCACGTGACCGAGCACCGCTTTTTTCCGGAGCTCTGGACGATTCGCACGCAGTTTTGATTTCCCTGAAACAATCCCCTCGCCCTGGGGGGTGAGCATGGGGTTTCGCAACGCGCAGCGATGTGCCATGCGAACGGAATTGGCTTGCAAGCCAATTCGCGCCCTGCAAGGGAGCGTGCCCGAAGGGCGGCTGAGGGTGTCGGCGATACAAGACTGCGCTCATCTTAGGAAAAGTCTGTCATCAACCGAGCAATATCACCCTATTCTCAATACAATCATCTATACAAAACCAAACAGGAGCCCTTTCGCAATGAACCGTCGCACTCTACTCGCCGCCGCGCTCGCCCTTACGAGTGCATTTTCCATCGTTACGGCCCAGGCGCAAACCGATCGACCGCTAAAAATAATTATCGGCGTGCCTCCAGGCGGTTCGCTTGATGCCCTCGCCCGCGCTGTGCAGCCCATCATGGCGGCTGAATTGAAGCGCACCGTCATCATCGAAAGCAAGCCCGGTGCAGGCACGCGCTTGGCCGCTGAGCTTCTTAAAAACGCCGCGCCCGATGGCGACACCGTAATGATCGCGCCGATTGTGGTGCCCGTGCTCGCGCCGCTTACGTTTTCAAAATTGAACTACGATGCGGCCAAAGATTTCACCCCCGTCATCCACATGACGAACTTCCATTTCGGTTTAGCCGTGCCGGCCGAGGCGCCGTACAAATCGCTTGCAGAGTATTTAATCTGGATAAAAGCAAACCCGGCAAAGGCGAACTTCGGCATGCCCGCAGCCGGTAGCCTGCCGCATTTCTTGGGCTTACTCGTGGCGAAAGAAGCGAATGTGGATATGGTGCCCGTGCCGTTCCAAGGCGGTGCGCCGCTCATCACTGCGCTCGCTGGCAATCAAGTGGCAAGCGGCATCGATGTTGTGGGCGAACAAGCTGAGCTGCACAAAAACGGCAAGCTGCGTATTTTGGCCACCTCTGGCGCCGCCCGCAGCAAAGTCGCACCGGATGTGCCCACATTCCGCGAGCTTGGTTACGCAAACATCCAAGCGCAAGGCTGGTTCGCGATGTACGCGCCTGCAAAAACGCCTGCTGCTCTGGTAAACGCGATTAACGCCGCCGCCAATAAAGCGCTAGCCACGCCCGAAGTGCAAGAGCGGATTGCAAAGATGAGCCTAGAAGCCACCGGCGGCTCGCCTGCCGATTTACAGAAAATCACCGATCAAGAGTTCGCGCGCTGGATGCCGGTTGTGAAGGCATCAGGGTTTAAAGCGGATTGATTATTGGGCTAACGCACAGACGTATTGGCACGCAAAAACGGCTTTTTTGGGGAGATAATTTCTAAAGTATGTCGTTTTTGCGCCGCAGCTATTTGCACTGCGGGCACAATCTGGCAAATGACTCAACTATTTCCATTCAAAACGTACCTCGTTGGTGGCAGCGTGCGCGATGGCTTGCTTGGCCGCGCGGTGCAAGATCGGGATTGGGTGGTCGTAGGCGCAACGCCAGAAGCGATGTTGGCGGCGGGCTTTAAAGCGGTGGGGGCAGATTTCCCAGTGTTTTTGCATCCCACCACACGCGAGGAATATGCCCTCGCACGCACGGAGCGCAAAAGCGGGCGCGGCTATCACGGGTTTACGTTTTTTACCGACGCAAGCGTTACCCTAGAAGAAGATTTGGCGCGCCGAGATTTGACGATGAACGCGATTGCGCAAGCCGCAGATGGCTCGCTTGTAGATCCCTACGGCGGGCAAAACGATATTCAGGCGAAAGTGTTGCGGCACGTAAGCGCTTCGTTTGCGGAAGACCCACTGCGGGTGTTACGCCTCGCGCGGTTTGCAGCGCGGTTTGCCGATTTCACGGTTGCACCAGAAACGATTGCGTTGGCGCATTCGCTGAAACCGGAAATCGAAACGCTCACGCCGGAGCGGGTATGGCAGGAGTTTGCGCGTGGCCTGATGGAGGCGGCGCCGAATCGGATGTTGGAAGTGCTCGATGAATGCGATGCGTGGAACGTGCTCGCACCGGAAATACCTGCGGCGCAGTTTGGGCACATTTTCGAAGGAATCTCCCAGATTTCAGCAAATATAACCGAGCGGTTTGCGCTGCTTGCGCTAGCCGCAAACGTGGGGCCTGATGCACTGAGCACACGCTGGAAAGTGCCGCGCGAGTGCGCGGATTTAGCGGATTCAACCCACCGATTTTTGCCGTTGCAACAGCGCTTTGTCGCGCTTGATGCGGAGCAGAAAGTGGACGCGCTGGTGAGCGCAGATGCCTTTCGCAGGCCGGAACGGTTTGCGGCGATTATGCGGGTCTGCGCGGCGTGGGATGTTCGGGCGCGCCAGTACGTGACGCAAATCAAAAAAACGCTACACGCTGCGAGTTCCATTTCGCCATCCCAGATCGCAGCGAGCGTTCCGGCTGGAGAAATTGGGCAGGCCGTAAGGTTGGCGCGCGCGGCAGCGATTGCTTTGATTGCCGCAACCTAAGTTGCTAGAGCCCACAAACCAAACGCGTGCTTAAACCGGACCAGTTAATTTTTTAGAAATACAAAAAACCTGCGGCGCAAATCAAGCGATTT
>JANMDS010000209.1:0-13476 GCA_031376405.1 Betaproteobacteria bacterium | reverse complement strand
ACAGTCGAGCTTTGCTCTGATAATTGCACGTTCTTCGAGTGTTAGGTGATTGCTCATACAACACATTGTCTCCGTTCAATGTGTTGCGTTTGGAGTTAGCGGCGGGCGGCGTTATTTGGGAAATATCTCCTAAAAAACGCGCAGTACCGTCATTCCGGTCTTCGCTGGGGTGACGCACGTTCACCCATTCATCGCTTGCAGCTCGCTACGGCGCGATCACGCCGTATTTGCCAAATATCTTTTGCATCTCGCCAGATGATTTGAGCTGCGCAATCGCTTCGCCAATGGCGGTGGCTAAAGCTTCGTTCGCCTTGGTTACGGCCACGCCGACGGGCCAGCCAGTTTGCGGGCTGGGCGGGAACGGTGCATCGGCAATCGCGAACCCTTCGCTGCCAACGAGCATCGCTTGCAGCTCGCTCCTTTGCGCGATTACAGCGGCTAGTTCTCCCGCTTTCAACGCGGCCACGGCAAGCGTCGGGAAACGAAAGTGCCGTACATTGCCCTTATATATTCCACCACGCGCGGAAATCATCAAATGCGAGCTAATGCTGGCCATTTCTGCGCCGATTTTTTCCTTCTCGAACACATCGAGATTGTCCAGTTGCGGAAGGATTTTTACGTTTCGGGCAATGGCCAAGCGTTCGCTGTAATAGGGAGCGATTACGCGCACCTGCGGGTTCTCGCGCATGAGCTCGGAGGTGACGGGCACATGGAACATCGCGTCGGCTGGGCCCCAGCCCATAAAGTGCCCCTTCCACACCGTGTGGCGCAAGTCGTCTTCAAGTTTTTCATCTGAAGCATCGAACGGTAAAAACGAGGCTTTCACACCCATTTTTTCAGCTATTGCATGCCCCAAATCAATCTCAATGCCCTTGCCTTTATCGTGGAAAGGCGGGAAATCGTTGTACACCGCGAATTGGATGCGCCCGCGTGTTTTGATCTCTTCTAGCGAAGCGGCATTTACCCACGTTACGCTACAAAATAGCGCGAAAAAAAATCCAAATTTTCGGAGATTCACTTGAAAAATCCTCTATTTTGCGCCGCAGTTTTTTTGCGTAAAAAGTGACGAATTACTTCTCGCGCCGCGTTTCCAGATACGCCTTAATGGCCCAGACCGCTTCCTGCTGCAGAATATCCTCGTAAGGCGGCATGTACACCGCGCCGTTGCGCGTGCGGCCACGACGCACGGTTTGCGCGAAGTAGTTATCCATCTCCGCGATACACGCGTCTTTTTTCTTCGCCTCTTTCAAACCCAGGCAATCGCCATCGAGCTTGCGCAAGTCAGGCGCGATGCCGCCGGAGATCGCTTCTAAGCCGTGGCAGCGGGCGCAGTTTTGGTTGTAGCCGGACGCGCCCACTTTTACTGCTTCCGCGTTTTCGCGGTACGGGTTGGTGTCTTTCCACTCCTTGCCAAGCGCTGGCAGCGTGCGCGTGTCAACCCCTTGCGGTGTCACGTCGCCATGGGCGTAAATCAATCCTGTTGCAAATACACAGGCGAATGCGCCTAACCACTTTGCTGCGTGCTTCATTGTTCGGTGTCCTAGCTAAAAAAATGGGTGCGCACAACGCTAATGCACGCAACGAATGATAATGGTGAATCGAATAATGCCACGCAAGCAGCGTGCCACGTACACGCTCCTCACGGGTGTAGTGGGGTTCGGTGCAGAAGCGCTGGAGTGTGTCAAAGTGACTCACGTCGGGACAACTCCGTCGCGTCGGTACAGAAAATGGCGTAAGCTACTGCTTTTAAAGGGCAACCAATAGCTCCGTGTTAAAAGTCTGTGGAGGCAACACGCAATGCACGAGCACGCAGTCGGACAAAACGCTAGTGGCACGATTCATGCGCCATTGGTCGGTATGCAAATACAAGAATCATGGCGACGCTCCAGTCGGTTCGGGCTTCGTAAAGACGAAAGCCCCGAATTTGATCCGGCGGGGATGACCGATTTGAGTCTTGCGCGCGAGCAAAATCGCGAGCTGATGGCCCACGCCGCGCCGGTAATGGAAACGCTACACGATCAAATCATTGATACCGAGAGCATGATCGTGCTCACCGATGCCGCAGGCTTAATCTTGCACGCGCTGGGCGATGATCCGTTCTTACAAAAAGCTGACAAAGTAGCGCTACGCCCCGGCGTATCGTGGAGCGAAGCCCGCAAAGGCACCAATGCCATCGGCACGGCTATCGCTGAGAATAGCCCAGTGCTCGTGCACGCGGATCAACATTTTTTGCAAGCTAATTCTTTTCTCACCTGCTCCGCTTCGCCCATCCACGCGCCGACTGGCGAGTTGCTTGGCGTGTTAGATGTGACTGGCGATTATCGCGGCTACCACAAGCATACGATGGGTTTGGTGCGCATGAGCACAACGATGATTGAGAACGCGCTTTTTCGCCGCCTCTATCACCCGCAACTGTTGGTGGCTTTTCACACCCGCCCCGAGTTCATCGGTACGCTCATGGAAGGCTTGATCGCTTTCGAGGCTGATGGCCGCGTGCTCTCGGCTAATGCGGCAGCGTGTTTTCAAGCGGGCATGTCAGTGTCGGCCATGCGCACGCATACGGCGCAATCGCTTCTGCAAATGAGTTTGAACGAGCTTTTAAGCGCGGCGCGGCGCGGCGTTTCTGCGCCTATGAACGGTATGTTGCCCACCGGCGTGAAGATGTTTGCCGTAGCTTCGGGCGAATTTATCGTTCGCCGCAGCATGGGCGCATTTGAAGCGGGGCATTCCACCGCACCGAGCAATGTCAGCGCCATTCGCGAGCGCCTGCACACGAACGAACCCGCGCTCTCGCCTGCCAGCGATGCGCCACCGCTAGCCAATTTCGATGCGTTGTGTACGGGTGATGCGCAAATTGCGTCCATCGTGCAGCGGCTGCGGCGCGTGGCCGATGCCGATGTATGTGTATTGCTCGAAGGCGAAACGGGCTCGGGCAAAGAGTGGTTTGCCCGCGCACTGCATGCGGCATCTAACCGTGCGTCGAAGCCGTTTGTAGCGGTCAACTGCGCCTCCATTCCTGAAGGCTTAATCGAATCCGAACTTTTCGGATACGAAGAGGGCGCGTTTACCGGTGCGCGCAGGCGCGGTCAGGTGGGCAAAGTGCTCGCGGCCAATGGCGGCACGCTTTTCCTCGATGAAATCGGCGATATGCCGCTGGCCATGCAAGCCCGGTTGTTGCGGGTATTGCAAGAGCGTTCGGTGAACCCACTGGGCACGACACGCAGCATGCCAGTGGATATTAAAGTCATTGGTGCGACCCACCGCAAATTACGCACGCTCATTACCGAGCAGCGCTTTCGCGACGATTTGTATTACCGCTTAAATGGCTTAACCGTGCGTCTGCCCGCCTTGCGTGAGCGCACCGATTTGGATGTGGTGATTGCCCGCATTTTGGAGGGCACCGCGCCTGGCGCGTGGCGCATTGCCGCGCCGGTGCAGGAACTATTCCGGCAACACCGCTGGCCGGGCAATTTGCGTCAACTCACTAACGTGTTGCGGACTGCCCGCGCGTTGGCCGGCGAGAGCCGCCTCATTGATCGGGAACATTTACCCGATGACTTTTTCGACGACATTGCGCCTGAGTTCTGTGTTGTGCCGCCATCGAACGCTGTTCCGAGCGTGGAAGCGATTGCAGCACCGGTGTCGGGATCGCTGCAAGATGTGGAGCGCAACGCAATTGAGCGGGCGCTCGCCGCCCACCAAGGCAATGTGTCAGCTGCGTGTCGCGTGTTGGGTATTAGCCGCAATACGTTTTACCGGCGCATGAAAGTGGAGCCGCAATGAAGCGCTCGCTGTGGGTGTTGCTCTTGGCAATGAACGGCGCGCAAGCAGCCGATTCCATTCGTTGGGAGGCGCTGCGCAATCAATTCTTCAAAGGCCAAACCATCGTTGCCGATGCACGCGTAAAAGTGCTCGCACCAAAAGCAGCGGAAGATTCGATGAACGTGCCCATTGGCGTGAAAATCGAAGGGCTCGCCGATGTAGAGGAAGTGCATGTGTTGGCCGACTACAACCCGATCGTGAAAGCCATTGAGTTCTTCCCAAGAGGCGCACTGCCTGCGCTCGCATTTCGATTAAAACTGCAACAAACCTCGCCCATTCGCGCGCTGGCCCGCACCAAAAACGGCGTGTGGCACATGGGTGTAGCCGAAGTGGATGCCGCGGGCGGGGGCTGCACCGCGCCAAGCTTTGGCAGCGGCACCAACGATTGGCGGGCGAGCTTAAACAATGTGTCGAGCCGTGTGTTCACAGCAAGTGAGGCCGCTGCGGCGACGCGCGTGCGCTTCGGCATCAAGCACCCCATGGATACCGGCTTAGCGCCGGGGATTCCTGCGTTTTTTATTGAAAAATTATCCGTGCAAGATGCCAGCGGAAAAGAGGTAATGCGGATCAACGCGTTCGAACCGATTAGTGAAAATCCCGTTTTCTCTATTGATCTGCCCGCGAACGCCGCCACCCAAACGCTCTCGATTGTAGGCGTAGATAATCAGGGCAATAAAATCAACGCCAAGGTGATTCGGTGAGCCGAAAAAAGCTAGTTTTTGGGGAGATCATCGCCAAAAAATGCCTCTTTTACGCCGCAGGTATTTTGAGTTTGTGGCTACCGAATGGCGCGCAGGCGTTTGACTATCAGCTCAAGCCTCAGCTCGTCGCAAAAAACACCTACCTCGTCCAAGGCGCAACTGAAGATTTTTCCGTAAAAAACGGCGGTAATATTGTGAACACCGCCTTCATCATCACCGGTGCGGGCGTGGTGGTGATCGACACTGGCCCTACTAAACGCTATGGCGAACAACTGCGCGCGGCCATCGCCAAAATCACCCCGCATCCCATCGCACGGGTGTTCATCACCCACCCGCATCCCGATCATTTTTTGGGTTCGCAAGCGTTCAAGGATGTTGGTATTTTCGCCGTACCCCGCAGCGTAGAAATGATCGCCCAGCAAGGCGGCGGCTTTACCGACAACATGTACCGCATGGTGATTGATGCTGCAAAAGGTACCGAAAGTGTGACGCCGACACAACGCGTGACCGAACCACAACTTACGGTGGGTGAACATCGGTTCACACTGCTCACGCTCACCGGCCACACCCCCGGTGATCTGGCAATTTTGGATACCACAACGGGCGTATTGTTCGCAGGCGACATTGTGTTTCATAACCGAACACCCGCCACGCCCCATGCCGCGATTTCCGAGTGGTTGCGCTCGCTCGATACCTTGCAAGCCCAAAAATTTTCACTGCTTGTAGCTGGGCACGGCCCGACGGCAGTAGATGCCAAACCCATCGAGCAAACCCGAGCCTACCTGCGCTGGCTCGATGCCACGCTTAGCCAAGCCGCCGCCAGCGGAAAAGATATGAGTGAACTGCTGGTAACACCTGCGCCCGCGCAATTCGCTGGGCTCAGCGTCTTCCGCGCAGAGTTCGAGCGCTCGCTCGCGCACTTGTATCCGCGCTATGAAGCGGCGCAATTGAAATGACAGCAAACCTATGGAGACGCTTGCACGCACGCAAGGAAAGCGTGGAGCGTGCGCCAGATGCGTGTCAGCCGGACAATGTTTTTTTACATTGGTTAGTGTTGATGGGCGTGTTGGTGTTTGTGACGGTGGTGATGTGGTGGCGCGGCGCGTGGCATGGGCTAAATGCGGCCGATCCAACAGGGATTACGCAATTGATTACGGTTGTTTTTTACGTGGCATTACTCTGGTGTGGCGCGCGGACGTGGGCGCTACGCAACGAGCTCCACGCGTTGAAAAATTACCCAAACCCTGCGGCGCAAAAATGGGCCTCTGAGTACTTTATCTCCCTAAAAAAACCTAATCCCAACCGCGAAGCACTCGCCGAATTGCTCGCAGAGCAAGCCTCTGGTGTGCACGAAACAGCCTGGTGGTTTAACGGACTGCTTTTAAAGTTGGGCTTGCTGGGCACGGTTGTGGGTTTCATTTTGATGGCCTTTACCGTGGCGAATTTTGATGCGTTCGATGTAGAAAAAGCGCAATTGCTGTTGCGCAATATGAATCGGGGCATGGGCGTGGCGCTGCTTACTACGCTGGTAGGCTTGATTGGCAATATGATCCTCGGCTGGCAACTGCTCCAGCTTGACCGCACCGCGGATACGCTGGTTTCGCAAGCGGTAAAAAAAGGTTTGAACGATGGCGTTTGAAGCAGGCAAATAAAGATGGCCTTTAAGCGTGCCCGCCGCGTGGACGATATAGATCCGTTCACCGATTTATTGTTCAACGCGTTGTTAGGCTTTGTGTTCTTCTTCGTCATCGCGCTGGTGAGCATGAACCCAAAAGCGAAAACCGGTGAGATCAAAGCCAAGGCCGAATTCATCATTACGGTGAGCTGGCCCGACATGAACCCAAACGATTTGGATACGTGGGTGCAAGACCCCGCGGGCAATATCGTGTGGTTTCGTCAGCGCGAAGCCGGTTTGATGCATTTAGATCGGGACGACCGTGGTTTGGATAACGATACGATTGTGGTGAACGGCAAAAAAATTGTGAACCCGCTCAATCAAGAAGTAGTCACCCTGCGCGGATTTGGCGCGGGGGAATACACCGTGAACGTGCACTACTACGATAGCAAAGATCGTAAGCCGGTCGAGGCTACCGTGAGCGTGGTGAAAGTGAACCCGCGTGCGGAAGTGGTGTTTTATGGCAGCGTGGAGCTTCCGGCCAAAGGCGACGAGCGCACCGCTGTGCGCTTTACCGTGGCCCCCGATGGCACCGTAGTGGATGTGAATACCTTACCCAAACAATTAGTGAGTGAGCAAAAAGCAACATGATTTTCGAACCTACATCTTTGATGACTGTGGCCTACGTTGGGCTTGCGGTTTTGCTGCTCGTCATGTGCTTGGCCACACGTTGGCCGCTCGCTGCCAAAGTTGGGCTCATCGCTGCGGTAACAGGCTTGTATTTCTTTGCGTACTCCGCCCACGAAGGCTTAATGGGCTGGCCGACGAAGGAGCGCATGCCGGATCGCTTTGTGCTGTTGGCCACGGTGATCGAAGAGCCCAACAAAGAAAAGAGCACTACCGGAAATATTTACGTGTGGGTCAATGGTTTGGTTAACAATAAACTCGTCAACGAGCCCCGCGCGTATCGGTTGCCCTACGAGAAAGACTTGCATTCCTTATTGGGCGAATCGATGAAAAAAAACCGGCAAGGCGTAACACAAATCGGGCGCATCGAACCTAAGCCTGGGCCCACGGGCGCATCGTGGATGCGCGGCGCAGGTAACGATAACATCACCATCAAAATGAGCGATTTACCTGCCGCCCAGCTGCCGGAGAAATAAGGTGTTTTTTCAGGAGATAAATCTTAAACAGTGCCTGTTTTGCGCCGCAGGTAGTATGGTTTTAGCCAGCTGCGGCAAATTAGATCAAGCCGATTTTTTTCCGTTGCCAAAAAATGGCGCGTGGGTGTATCAGGTTGTGACCACGCGTGGCACGAGCGAAGGCCGGGCAACGCAAGTGTTGCGCGTTGACGGCAACACAACCATTGGCGATAAAAAAGCAGCGGTGCGGCGCAGCGACACGGGCCACCAGTTCGCCATTGCACACACTGACGCCGGCATTGAGCGGCTCGGCACCCGCCGCGATGTGGACGAAAGCTTTACCGCCGAAACCGAGCCCCGTTTCGTGCTCAAAAAACCTTACACCGTGGGCACAACGTGGCAAGCAAAAACGATTCCCTACATTTTGTTACGCCGCAGTGAATTCCCGCCAGAAGTGGGGTTGACCCATTCCGCAACGATGCAGTACACCATCGCCGCGCTCAACGAAAATGTGACCACGCCTGCGGGCGTTTATGCCGGTTGCCTGCGCGTGCAAGGCGAAGCGTTGCTGCGGCTGTACGGCGATCTCACTGCGGGCTTTGCCAACCCCCTACTACTAACCACCGAGTGGTATTGCCCTGGGGTAGGTTTGGTGAAACTAGAGCGCACCGAGAATATCGCCTCGCCCTTACTAACGGGCGGAAGCCTGACGATGACGCTGGAGCGGTTCACACCGTAGCAGCTGTTCCAGGCTGACACAATTCGCGCCGATGTGGTTCACTCCGCAGGCCTTGTGCATTTCAATTTACTGGCATATAACTTGCACCATTAGATTGCTGACTAAACAAAGCAACACAACATCACAGTACGTTCCTCAAGGAGACACCATGAAAGTAAAGTTAATTGCTGCAGCCACATTGCTTGCCCTCGGCGCAATGAGCGCAGCGCAAGCGCGGGTAACCGATGCGATGATTGAGAACGATGCCGCCAGCAAGGGCGATGTGCTCTCATGGGGCATGGGTCAGCGTGGACAGCGCCATAGCCCAAGCACTTTGATTAACGCAAGCAATGTGGGCAATTTAGTGCCCGCGTGGTCGTTTAGCTTCGGCGGCGAAAAGCAGCGTGGTCAAGAGTCTCAGCCACTCATCCATAACGGCAAGATGTACGTAACCGGCTCCTACTCGCGCCTCTACGCGCTTGATGCAAAAACCGGCTCCAAGCTTTGGCAATACGAACACCGCTTGCCAGAAGGCATCATGCCGTGCTGCGATGTAGTGAATCGTGGTGCAGCCATTTACGATAACTTGGTTATTTTCGGCACACTCGATGCGCAGTTGGTAGCGCTCGATATGGATACCGGCAAAGTCGTTTGGAAAGAAACCATCGACGATTACAAAGCGGGCTACAGCTACACCGCTGCGCCGTTGATTGCTAAAGGTTTGTTGATGACCGGCGTTTCCGGCGGTGAATTTGGCGTAGTAGGTCGCGTAGATGCTCGCGATCCGAAGACCGGCAAAATGGTGTGGACGCGCCCCGTTGTTGAAGGGCACATGGGCTACACCTGGGATGCGGCGGGCAACAAGAAAGAAGCAGGCATTTCCGGTGGCGGCGCAAATAAAACCTGGCCTGCGGGCGACTTATGGCAAACCGGCGGTGCCTCTACTTGGCTCGGTGGCTCGTTCGATCCGGAAACGGGCTTAGCCTACTTCGGCACGGGCAATCCCGCGCCGTGGAATAGCCACATGCGTCCGGGCGACAACCTCTATTCGTGCGCCACCGTCGCCCTCGATGTAGCCACTGGCCAGATCAAATGGCACTATCAAAATACGCCGAACGACGGCTGGGACTACGACGGTGTAAATGAATTCGTAACCTACAAAGACCGTAGCGGGCGCATTCTTGGCGGTAAGGCCGACCGCAATGGTTTCTTCTATGTGAACGATGCGAAAACGGGCCAACTCGTTAATGCCTTCCCGTTTGTGAAGAAAACCACATGGGCCTCTGGCATTGATTTGAAAACAGGCCGCCCAATCTACGACCCCGCGAATCGCCCCGGCGATAACACCAAAAGCGCTGATGGCAAAAAGGGCTCCACCGTGTTCAGCGTGCCTTCGTTCTTAGGCGGCAAAAACCAGATGCCGATGGCCTACTCGCCACAAACCGGATTGTTCTATGTGCCCGCTAACGAATGGGGTATGGAAATTTGGAATGAACCAGTGGCCTACAAAAAAGGCGCGGCGTATTTGGGCTCAGGCTTTACTATTAAGACTATCGCCGACGACTACATCGGCGCGTTACGCGCGATGGATCCGGTAACAGGCAAGATCGTTTGGGAAATCAAAAACGCCGCGCCGCTCTGGGGTGGCGTGATGACGACCGCTGGAAACTTAGTGTTCTACGGCACACCGGAAGGCCATCTCGTAGCCGCCGATGCCCGTAACGGAAAAGTGTTGTGGAAATTCCAAACTGGCTCCGGCGTGGTTGCCCCACCAGTTACGTGGGAGCAAGACGGCGAACAGTACGTAGGCGTGGCCTCTGGCTGGGGCGGTGCAGTGCCACTATGGGGCGGCGATGTAGCCTCGAAGGTGAACTACTTGAACCAAGGTGGCAGCATGTGGGTGTTCAAGCTTCATAAAACACAGACTGCATCGAATTAAGGTTGGTCAGTGAGTCACCCAAAAAACCCCGCACGTGCGGGGTTTTTTGTTCCTCAAAAATAGGCGTTTTTTGAGGAGATAGTTAGTAAAAGATGGGTTTTTTACGCCGCAGGTATTGCGCTTGCAAGATCGGCGGTTGCGTGAGGTTTGCGCATAGCGACAACATCCCAAAACGCCACTAGAAAATCGGTATCGTAGTGTCGGTTACGCTTCGGAGATTTGCAAATTGAAAAGAAGTAGAGTACAACGAATCGAGGAAAAAATTAGGGAACCAAATTGAACTCTCTCTCTCTCTCTCTCTCTCTCTCTGCGTTCCACTTAGCATAGCAGCCATGAGCGTTGCGCTCGCGCAAACTAAAGCGCCCGTCACTTTCCCGCCACTCCCTACTCCGATCACCGAGCCTGAGCCGCCTCGAAGGCTCATGCCCGAGCACGAACCGTTGCGGCTGCGGCAAGAGGCGATTGACAAACTACTGCGCGAGCCTATCAAAGATTCGCGCGGGCGCATCAAATACATCGTGCTTCTAGATGAAAATGAAATCAAGAACGTAAAAGATAAAGGCACATCCAAAAAGCGCATTGATACCAAAGCGCAAAAATATCACGACGCTAAAACCAAAGAAACCATCGCGCAGATGGAAGATGAGTTGGGCATTGAAGCCGAACAAATACTGAGCACCTTACTTGAAGGGCTCACCACATTTTTAGATGTTGATCAAAAAGCCAAGCTCACTAAAGATAAGCGCGTAAAAAGAATTGAGCAAGATAGCTACCTCTCCTACAGCGGCACTATTTGGAACGACAGCACAAATGCCTCCAACGAAATCACCCCTTGGGGCGTGAAATCTATGGGTGGGCCTTTTGCAATAGGCGCGGCCACGTACAACAACAAAATCGACGATTCGCCGGTGTTCGTGCTCGATTCTGGTGTTCACTCACATATTGATTTAAACCTTGTCGCCCAAGAAGCCGTAGCAGGGAACGCGCTTGCGGGCTGCTACGCACACGCAACGTTCGTCGCAGGCATCATCGGCGCGATGGATGGCGCAAGCCGCCCGAATGTAGCGCTTGCAAGCGCGGGCGCAACGGCCTCGGCCTCCAGCACCTATAACGCGGGCTATTCTCCTTCTTACGTTATCAATGGCGAGCGGCGGGGCTACCCGTGGGGCGCTGGCGGCGGGTGGAATGACGCGACGGTTAATTCACTGCCCGATTGGGTTCAGGTTAATTTCTCCGGCCAAAAAACGATTGACCGCGTAAGCGTCTACAGCGTACAAAATAATTTCAGCGCTCCGAGCGAACCAACTCCATCGATGACGTTTAGTAGTTTTGGGCTCACCGCCTTTTACGTTGAGTATTGGACGGGCAGCGCCTGGGCGCAGATCCCGGGCGCATCGGTATCGGGCAACAATTTGGTGATCCGCACTTTCACCTTCGCCCCCGTTACCACCGATAAGATTCGGGTAACCGTTACCGCCGCAGCGGACGGCTTTAGCCGGATTACGGAAATCGAAGCTTTTTCGGTGCCAGTTTCGGCTGGAGTGGTTGGCGTTCGGCCGGGGACACCGATTCATTCGGTGGCGTTTCTAGATGCCTCCACCCTGGGTTGCGCTCCGCTTACCACGAATTCTGATGTGTACGGCGGCATGGAGCGCGCGCGAACCCGAGTAATGGAGCGCTGCCAAAACCTAGGGGATTGCCGCCCCGGAATTGCAAACCTGTCTACCAACTCTACCGTTACGAGCGCCGCGAACCCTACGTTTACGAGCGCTCTCGCAGTGTTTACCCAACAAAATTTGGCAGTAAATTATCCAGGCAGCGTTTTGATTCACTCCGCTGGAAATAGCCAGATCCCTGCATCAGGGGTAGTGATTTCGGGAAGTTCGGCAACCGATGGATATCTTCGTGTCGGCGCCCTGGATCAAAATGGGCAACAGGTGCGAAGGATAAATGACTTTAAAGGCTTTGCAAATGGGGCTTTGAACTTCAATGGCGACATTACCTTTACAAATGATCCCGACGCGGACAAAGGCTCAAACCATGGGTACGACGTGGACGTCTGGGCACCCGGTCGCGCGGTTCGCTCCACCACAACCGGAAATCAACGCGGCTACGGTGGGGGCACTTCGTTTTCTGCGCCTCATATTACTGCACTGGCAGCCAAATTACGCGAGGGCATTGCAAATTACTCAACGCCGGGCCAGCTCGAAAGCCTTGTCCGATCGAGAATGCAAACCAACGTTGCTTATGACAGCAGCAACGCCGCTTTGTATGTGGCTCACATCAATTTGGGCTTTTGGCGCGCGTTGCCGACGGTTGAGTTATACAGCTCAAAAGCGCTCAATCCCACCGCAGAACATCCTTCAAAGCCGCAAATTGCATTCCAATCGAGAACGGATCAACCCATAAACGTTGCCATTGAAGGTCAGGGTGCCAGCCATTGCACGGACGGGGCAACTTGGAACGGAGAGCCTTGGTTCAATAACCGACCCGTTGTTGGCGTTAAAAAGGCGTATAGCGTATGGCTGGCTAACCCAGGTGTTGCCGTGTGGACGTTTCGCTGCTTCGACGTAAACGATATCAATGTCTCGAACACCGCAACCGCTACGATCACATCGGTTCAGGCGCCAGCGGGTGTCACCGGAAATTGGTATGTCCAAGGTCAGGCCAGAACTTGGTTAATCGATGGAACCTCTCCTACAGGAACGGGTGGAGCTCTGGTAATTAGTCGTTCGCCCAATTCGAACTTAGGCGAATTTACCTTGCAATTTAGTGCTGGTGGTGCAACCTCATGCTCTGTAAAGGGTTACTACGGTGGTTACCAAAAATGGAGCTATCTCGTAGATTTTTCTCTGCAAGTAGATTGGTACACCGCACCTATCGCGGTAACAGGCAACAACTGGGGACTAGTGGGGCTTAATCCTGGTAAATATAGTTGGGAGGCGACGTGCTCGAATGGAGTAGACATCCCCACTACTTACGCCACACACGTTACGGTGCAATGATGAAGCTGAGTAACGTTTTTGCATTTTTTGTCCCATTAGCGCTTGCGAACGGATTTGTGCAAGCCCAAACAAAAATGGGAGATTTTTTGTTTCTGCCTACGACATTGGATAGAACTGTCCAATACACAGTAGGTTACCAAGTTGGAGGGCCTGACTTTCGATTATCGCTCCACCCATATCGAACCGAAGAGAAAAAGTTGGTTATTGGTTGGGGTTACACGGCGTCAACCTCTGGCTCTTTTGGAGTTACTCCAGCGTACCCAAGCGTGGGGCAAGTGCTTAATCTATTTAGTCCGTACTACACTCCCTCTCTAAATTTAGTCAATTCTCGCGTAGCGGTAACAACGCTCGACGATCCGTCGAAAGTACCGTGTGCAGCCCCACTTATTCCACTTTTTGGATCGCTCGAACTTGACGATTTCTACGATAAGCTAATACCCACGACAATAGTTCAAGGTGTTAAAAGATTTGGCATTGTGGATCTGCTGTGTAGATCCATTTGGCACAAAGAGGAGCGAGTGGACTCCAATTGGA
>JANMDS010000181.1:0-5695 GCA_031376405.1 Betaproteobacteria bacterium | reverse complement strand
CCCGCCACGCCCTCAACCACCTTGCGCTCTGGAATGGAGTAGTTTACGCGCCCAACGCCGTACCAGTTTCTTCCGGCATTCCCAATCAGGTCAACCATCGGCCACTGGGCGGCAACGTCAACCTGCTTAACTTGAGTCCGTGTACCGTTTTCCACCAACTCACGAATGTACCGGTAGCTGCCTGAAATAATCTTTCTGGGCTCTGGAGAATACCTTCCGGTCAACGTGGCACGCTCGGTACTCGAAGCGTTGGTGTTGAACTGCATCACCGCTTCCATATTAAATGCTTCGTTTGGTCTCAAACCCAAAATAGCCAGGGCATCCGAGCTACTACGTTCGCGAACGGTTTCTCCTACGCTTACGCGCTGACTATCAAAATAAAACCGCTCGCCGATGGATAGCCGAAGTCGTTCTCGCCCACTTTTCGGATCAAGGTAGCGGGTTGATATTGCAAGCGTCAGCTCATTGGTATCGCCAATCCGATCATTTCCGGAATAGCGATTTTCCTGGAAAAGCTGGGTGTAATTAAAGTCAATTGGCGCAGAATCAAAATTGGGGATGCGCTTTTGATCACGATACGGAATGTAGGTGTAAAACAACCGGGGTTCTAGTGTTTGGGTAAATTGCCGATCAAATAATTTTGTGCTGCGGTCAAAAAACAAGCCCGCATCCAAGCTCGCGTACGGAATAACGCGGGTTGAGTCTTTGAAGTCCACATCTTTTGTATCCACTCGGTAGTCAGAGGTGTGAACCGTAACCTGCGGAACCACGAACGCGCCTGGCGTGCGCCACGGGTAGCGCAGCTTACCTACTGCCAACGAGCGTACGCCTGGCACCAGAAATGGGTGTTCAAAACGCGTCACAGCAGCGCTAAACTCTCCTTCGAAACCGAACAGATCGCGCCACGTTCGGTAGGCCGACAATTCAGGTACTTTTTCATAAGGCGGTGTAAAGGGAGCAAGCGCTGTAGGGTCTTGCAGCGATTGAAACTTTTGTACGCGCGCGGCAAACTGCCAATCGTTCCAGTTGTACGCAAGCACAGCAAACCGGGGCAGGGTTGTGAGCGCCGTTGCGGTGACCCGTTCGGCTAAATCAACAAAGTAGGTGTCGTCGCTCACCCGTTGCGCGTCAACGGCAAAGGTAAGTCCGGGCGCAATGGTTTGGTTGTGCCGCCACCAAAGCCGCGAACGCGTTGATTCTGCAATGCGATCCTTTGGGAGCACTTCGCCGATAAAAGTGCCAGATAACTCATCGAACAGATAGCGAAATTCACTGTTTAGTTGAACCCCGCGCTTGGTCATGAAACGCGGCGTCAACGTCGCGTCGTAGTTCGGTGCGAGATTTAAATAGTAGGGGATTTGTAACTCGAGGCCACGCGTGCCAGTAGAGCCGTAGGTCGGTGCAAGGAAGCCCGATTTGCGCTCCTTACCCAGTGGAAAATCAAAACTGGGCAGGTAGAAAACCGGCGTATCAAAGATCATGAGCTTTGCGCTGGTGGCCACTCCAACATCGCGATCCGAATCAATCTCAAGACGATCAACATGCAAACACCACATCGGCGTCTCAGTTTTGCAGGTTGTGTACGTCCCTTTATCTACTCCGTATTTACCTGGGCCCTCGAAACGCAGTTGTTCTGCTTTGCCGCCGCCGCCGAACCGAGAGAGCGTAAACGTCGTAGTACCGGCCTTGCCAGTTTCAGTTTGCGTGTTGTAGGTTAAAAAATTAGTAAGTACCGTGTCGTGGAGGGAGCGCCAACGGACATTGCCCTTGGCATCAATGGTGGACGTACTCTCGCTGAAACGCGCCCAATCGGATCGGATTATCTCGAAGCGGTTGCGGAAATTTACGTTGCCACGGGCTTCTACCCACCCTTGCTTCTTGTCCCCGTCGATTTCGTCGGCGCGAAAAAAGTTCGCGCCCTCTTTCTGCGCCGGTTTCGGTGCGGTTAGGTTCGGTTCAACCCGCAATCGCGGCACATTCGAATCAAACGGCGCTGACGCTTCACTAAGGGGCGTTACCGCGTTCTGAGCAAGCGCAACACTGCCGGCGCAGCCGAGCCAAAGAGTGATCGATAAAAGTACAAAAAAACGCAAGCGATTGATTCCCCAAGGCGAATTGCGAATTGTAGGCGACAGACCGATAAACTCTTGGATTACACATTGCCTCAAATCGTTCCTATGACTGTTGCGGAAAAGGATATTCGTTTCTTGGCGCTGCAAAGCTGGGCATCAGCCCATATTTCCAACGCGAAATCATGGTTGCCCGCCTCCGCGGATGCCAGTTTTCGGCGTTATTTCCGGGTAACGGATCAAACGGGTAAGTCGGTCATCGCGATGGATGCCCCGCCGCCCCTTGAAGACTGCGCACCATTCGTAAAAATTGCGAGATTAATGCAAAAAGCAGGCGTTTTTGCGCCGCAGGTATTGGCTCAAAATCTGTCTGAAGGCTTTCTATTGCTTACCGATATGGGCACACAGACCTATTTAGATGTGTTCTCGAACCCTACGAACATCGGAAAAGCGCTGCCCTTGTTTAGAGATGCCACTGATTCGCTCATTAAGTGGCAACTCGCAACGCAACCAAATGTATTGCCCGCATACGACGAGGCGCTTTTACGCAAAGAGCTCCAACTTTTCCCTGACTGGTACGTAGCCAAACACCTCGGAAAGTCACTGGATTCCAAGCAGCAGGCGCAGTGGGACGCAGTATGCAATGCACTCGTTGCGCGGGCGCTTAGCCAAAGTAAAGTGTTTGTGCACCGCGACTACATGCCTCGAAACCTGATGTTGTCCGAACCCAACCCCGGCGTGCTCGACTTTCAAGATGCAACCTACGGCCCGATTGGTTACGACGTGATTTCGCTCTACCGAGATGCGTTTTTTAGCTGGGAGGAAGAGTTTGTTTTGGACGGCGTGGTTCGCTACTGGGAGGCCGCGCGTAAGGCGCAACTTGGGGTTCCAAACGAATTCGGCGAGTTCTACAAGGATTGCGAATGGATAGGGTTACAGCGTCACCTAAAAATATTGGGCATTTTCGCGCGAATTAATTATCGCGATGGAAAGCCGAAGTACCTTGCCGATACGCCGCGTTTCATAAAATACGCGCGCGATGTTGCGAAGCGCTACGCCGTACTTGGCCCTATGGTGGCGCTCTTCGATAGCCTCGGAATCCAAGTCGAATCGTGAGGGCCATGTTGTTTGCCGCGGGCCGTGGGGAGCGCCTGCGCCCTTTAACCGATACGCTGCCAAAACCGCTGCTCTCGGTATACGGCAGACCACTCATTGACTGGCATTTACTGAAGCTAAGTCAAGCAGGCATCCTCGATGTTGTGATCAACGTGAGCTACCTTAGCGAAAAGATCATGACCCATGTAGGCTCTGGAGCGCGGTTCGGTCTCAATGTGCACTATTCGCTCGAGCCAGAAGCGCTTGAATCGGGAGGCGGCCTCGCTACCGCCGCGCCGTTTCTTGGAACGGGCCCAATCGCGGTAGTCAGTGCTGATATCTTCTCAGATATTGACTACAACGCGCTCGTCCACATCGGGGCATCGCTCGAACGCAACCGGGCGCATTGGTGGCTGGTTGCGCAGCGTGCGGGGGCACCGGGTGGTGAATTTTCCTTGCGAGGGGAGCGGGTTATTCCAGCGAACGACGAAGCGATGACGTTAGCCAGTATTGGACTCATCCACAGCGCGCTGCTGCAAGATTGGCCACGCCACCAAAAGTTCAGGCTCTTGCCGCACTACCAACACTGGGTCGCAAACGGTTGGGTAACGGGAACGGTTCACGATGGTACGTGGGAAAATGTAACCTCTTCGCTTGATTTAGCGCGTTTGCAACAACCCTATTAGCTATGAATCCATTACTCAATCTTGGTCACTTCCCCGCGTTTTCTTCGATCCGAGCGGAGCATGTTGCTCCAGCGATTTCGGCACTTCTGGAAAGCGGTCGGGGCACACTACTCGGCGTTGCGCAGCCTACCGTTGCTGCTTCTTGGGAAAAAGTCGTAGCACCACTCCAAAACGCGCACCGTACCCTGAGTCGAGCGTGGTCGTGCGTTGGTCATCTAAATGCAGTGATGAACTCTCCCGAAATCCGCGCGGCTTATCAAGAACAGCTACCAAAAATTACGGCCTATTTCACTGAGGTCGCGCAAAACGAGGCGCTGTATACGAAGTACAAAGCAATTCGGAGCGGCGACGCATACGACAGTCTCACCGCCGCACAAAA
The DNA here is from genome assembly GCA_031376405.1 of Betaproteobacteria bacterium. Taxonomy (GTDB): domain Bacteria; phylum Pseudomonadota; class Gammaproteobacteria; order Burkholderiales; family Casimicrobiaceae; genus JANMDS01. Next base: position 1,466 of record JANMDS010000181.1, on the reverse strand, counting down.
AAAACTTCTCGATAACGAGTTGCGAGATTTTGTTTTGGGCGGCGCTGAGCTTAACGGCGAAGCCCGAACCCGATTCGCAGAAATCGCACAGCTACGCTCTACCCTTTCTGCAAAATTTAGCGACAACGTTTTAGATGCGATGAATGCGTGGTCAACGAATGTAGATTCGACCCGCGTTGCTGGTATCCCCGAAGATGTGCTCAGCGCAGGCCTAGAAAAAGCGCAGACGAAAGATCAGAGCGGTTACACCTTCACCTTGCACATGCCAAGCTACTTGCCCGTTATGCAGTACGCTCAAGATCGCGCGCTGCGTGAGACGATGTACCGTGCCTTTTCTACCCGCGCGAGCGATCAGTTTGAGCCGGCAAATCCCAGTTGGGACAACGCGCCGCTCATGGCACAAATTCTCCTGCTTCGAAGCGAAGAAGCTCGGCTTCTTGGCTATGCGAATTTTGCGGAAATCTCTCTCGTACCAAAAATGGCTGAAACCCCCGCCGAGGTCATACGCTTCCTGCGAGATTTGGCTGCACGGGCGAAGCCTTTTGCAAACAACGATATGCGCGAACTCCGCGCCTTCGGTAAGGCTGAACTTGGGATTGAAACGCTCGAGGCATGGGATATCGGATACGTCTCGGAGCGGCTCCGGCAAAAGCAGTACGCCTATTCCGATTTGGAACTCCAGCAGTATTTTCCGGAGGAAAAAGTACTGTCAGGCCTCTACCGTGTAATCGAGTCACTCTACGAGGTGAAAATCGTCGAAAGTAAAGCGGATACTTGGCATCCGACCGTTCGGTTTTTCACACTAAAGAATCGAACTGGCGCGGAGATTGGTCATTTTTACCTTGATCTTTACGCGCGCGAAAACAAGCAGGGTGGTGCGTGGGCCGACAGCATAAACAATCGCGCTAAGCTTGAAGATGGTGTACACACCCCACTCGTTTTTCTCACTTGCAATTTACCTGCCCCGGTCAACGGCAAGCCTGCGCTGTTTACGCACAACGATGTTATTACGATATTTCACGAATTCGGTCATGGCCTGCATGTCCTGCTTTCGCAGGTTGAGCAACACGGCATTTCTGGCTGGGATGGTGTGGAATGGGATGCGGTAGAGTTACCCTCACAGTTCATGGAAAACTACTGTTACGAGTGGGATGTCTTGCAACATATGACTGCACACGTCGAATCAGGGCTGAGCCTTCCACGCAACCTGTACGAAAAAGTGATCGCTGCAAAAAACTTTCAGTCTGGCATGCAAACAATGCGCCAGCTTGAGTTTGGGTTGTTCGATATGCGCGTGCATAGTGAATTTGTTGCGGATGGTGAAACGGTGCTGCAACGGCTGCTAAATCTTGTCGGTGAAGTGCGAATTGAAGTTGCGGTTGTTTCCTATCCCGCTTTCAATCGCATGCCGATGAGTTTTTCCCACATTTTTTCGGGTGGCTACGCGGCTGGCTACTACAGCTACA
>JANMDS010000157.1:0-2192 GCA_031376405.1 Betaproteobacteria bacterium | reverse complement strand
GCCAATTTCGGCAAAAGCTTCGCGCTCGTTTTCGTCCAACGAAGGCACTTTTGTGTCTTCAGCCGGCGGTGCAACCCTTCGTCCGAACTGCACTACGTTGCCTTCGGCCGTTTCGATTAAAGTGGGTTCTATTGCTTCATGGGCAACTGCCAACTCAGCACGTGCAATGCCAAATCCACGAAACCCTTCAAACACGCGTTCGCGGGAAAATACCGGCAATCCAGCCAGTTCTACCGGCATTGCTAAGCCTGAGCCTTTAATAGGCCACATCACTGTGCGGCCCGACCAAGTGCCATGGCGATCAAACAGATCTGCCACATTGCCCGTATCAATTAGGCCAACAGAAGTTTTCAGCGATTGCACCGTTTGGCCGATGATAGCGTCATGTTCAAAACCAGTGGCGCTTAAAAATGCAGCGCTTATGTCAACGAATTTGCCTTCAGCATCGGTTTTCCAAGCAAATCGAATCGGCGAATAATTAGTCGAAGGTTTGACAGAATCTTGCGCTGGTGGCTCAGCCTCACCCGCTTCTTCCTCTTTTTCTCTGTCGGGTTCATCAACCCAGAAGCTGCTGATTGTTGGTGTTTCCGGCGTGTTCTTGGCAAGTTCCTGGTCGCCGGAGACATCATCTACAATCATTAGATCGGCTGGAACTTCGACTTCATCTTGAGAACTTTCGAAAGTTTCTGGCTCGACAACCGCCGAAGCCTCCATCGCATCGGGCTCAATCACCACCAACAAATGCAGGCCATCATCATCGGTAAGGCGCGCGAGCGCCGCTGGCATGTCGCCATGCGCAGTGCGAAGCGGGCGCTTGACCAAACGGTCGTTTTCACCGGCAACTTCACGCATCATCCGCGCCAGATCATCAGGGTCGATGTCAAGCGCCGCTAAATCATCGGCACCTGAAATCAGCCGTGCGCTCGGCTTGATAAATGCTGCATGTGAACCGGCATTGCGGATTGCTTCCAGCGTGTCGCCGGTTTTGGTGCGGCTGTTTAACGCCATTGCCGGAATGCGCAGCAAAACAGCTTCAACATCGTCAGGCAGCCTGATTGATGAAACATGCACCGGCAATAAAATAGTCTGCGGACCTTGCACAAAGCGCAAATGCAGCATGCGTTCGTCAGAACTGTTTGGTAAAATACCCGCAATCTGGCGGCGTTGAATTTCATCCAGTGCGGCTTCACCATTGAGTGCGGCATCAAGGCGTCCAAGGCCAAACAACTCCAAACCGTTGCCGTTGGCCCAAACTACATAATTCAAATCACGCGAAACAATAACCAAGGCATCGCCTGCAGCAAATGGCCGCCTTATGGTGTCAAGCACCGCAATGTCCACATAAGGATAATTGGTCATATCAGCCTGCATTTGCGCGGCCCAAAATGGGACTTTGCCTTAACAAAACTTTAATAGAGTTTTGGAGGCTACCCGTCCATCTTTCTGGGTCTAAACATCGGGTAAGGGTTAATTCACCGCATTTTAGTGAAATTTGTACCCCATTTGCGCAATGCTGCATTGCAGCACGAATATTGCATTGCACAATATTGAGTGTTAAGTAACATCTATTGGTTGACGCCATGTCAGCCGCATCAATCCTTGAAAGGGTTCATTATGGCCAAAACCACCTCTGCACCAACCGACATGAACGCAACCACCGACCAGTTCAAAGCCTATGCTGAAACCGCTGTTGAGCAAGGCCGTGACGCTTTTGCAAAGGCCAAAACCCAGCTTGAGGACGTCCAGAAGACTGCCGAAGTGAATTTCGAGAAAATGCAGGCTGCCAATAATGATTTCGGTTTGAAAGCCATTTCAGCAGTTCGCAAATCGACCGAACTCAGCCTTTCCCACATGGAAAGCCTGTTCGGCGTTAAATCTTTTGCCGCTTTCGTGGAGTTGCAAACCTCATTCGTCCGCAAACAGGCTGAGTTGATGGTCGAGCAGACTAAAATGGCACAGGACGTTGCCGCCAAAGCTGCTATCGATCTTAAAGCCGCTTAATTCGGTTCTGATTTTGTAAGGCCGAAACCAAACCGGTTTCGGCCTTTTTGTCGACCAAAATTTGCAAACATTTTCTTGAAATCCGAGAATAATAGCCGTATGGCCAATCTCGTGTGCGGTTGTAGCTCAGTTGGTTAGAGCGCAGGATTGTGGCTCCTGAGGTCGGTGGTTCGAACCCACCCAATCGTACC
>JANMDS010000153.1:0-16697 GCA_031376405.1 Betaproteobacteria bacterium | reverse complement strand
GTCGGTGAGCGCATCCGCATCGAACAAAAGCTCACCTTCAGGCAAGCGCTGCTCAATTTCAACAAGCAAGTTTTTAAGTTGTGTGCCTTTTTGCGCGCTCACCGGTACGAAAGACGCAAAATTTCGCTTTTTCGAAACCATTTCCAGATAGCCGTGCAAAAGCGTTTTGTCTTCGAGACGATCTACTTTGTTGATCGCCAACAGGGTATTTTCAGAAGGCGGCAACAGCGCCAGCACCGCGTCATCTTCTGGGCCCCACTTCATCGCTTCTACCACCAGCACAATCACATCCACATCGGCAAACGATTGCGTTACATACCGGTTCATCGTTCGGTTCAGAGCAGATTTGTACTTAGTTTGAAATCCAGGCGTATCTACAAATACAAACTGCGCCGTTTCGGTGGTGAGAACCCCGCGCACCCGTTGCCGCGTGGTTTGCGGCTTATCAGAAACGATCGATACTTTTTGACCAATTAAGTGATTAACGAGCGTGGATTTGCCCACATTCGGTCGCCCCACAATGGCGATTTGTCCAACTTTCAATGGGATTTTCCTTTTTGCGAATGGTGCTGCAAGGCTTCGAGTGCCCGTTCGGCTGCAACCTGCTCTGCTGCACGTCTGGAAACACCTTCGCCAACGCCCTCGACGCCACGCGCTGCGATACGGCAGGTGACCCGAAATAATTGCGCGTGCTGAGCGCCCATGATTTCGCTCACCGTATAGTCAGGGCGTTCGAGCTTACGGCCCTGTAACCACTCCTGTAGCGCGGTTTTCGCATCTTTAACATTGGACTCAACGGTAAGCGCAGCCAAGTCCTTTTCAAACAAGCGGGCAATCACGACGCGCGCCGCCTCGAAGCCCGCATCCATCACGATTGCACCAAACACCGCTTCCATTGCATCAGCAAGGATGGACATCCGCTCGCGCCCGCCACTGCGTACCTCTCCGTCCCCTAGTTTCAACACAGCGCCAAGATTGAGCTCTGCGGCCACGCGGGCTAAGGGATCGCGGCTCACGATGGAGGCGCGCAAGCGGGATAACTGCCCTTCGGCAGCAGTGGGAAAGCGCGAGAAGAGCGCCAGGGCAATGGTGCAGTTCAGCGCGCTATCGCCGATAAATTCCAGGCGTTCGTTGTGGGGCGTGCCGAAGCTGCGGTGCGTGAGCGCCTCGGTAAGCCACTTCGGTTGATCGAAATGATGGCCAAGGCGCGCTTCGAGCGATGCGCTCACTTATTGGCTCACTTGCGTGCCCATTTGCGTGGTCACTTACTCGTTTTACCTTGGGCGACAAAATCAAACAATAAGCTTACATTGCCTAGCAATGGCAGACGCTTTTCGTACTCGGCAGTGACTACCGTAGCGGTGCCTTCTTTGCTAACTTTAAGGTCAGCCCCGCGAATGGAGTTAATATCGTCGATTTGAGCTCGGCGATCAAATACTTGCGAATACTGTGGCCTGCTTGCACCACTGCCCAGTTCATCTGCAGTTGCCTGTAATACTTTTTTGACGGTAAAAAATTCGCTGAATACCGGCACCGCGCGCATGCCAACAAACGCACACGCGAGTAATGGAATCAACACAAAAATAAAACCGATTAACGACAAACCCGCTTGCACGCGTCGCATAAAAAACTCCTAGCCTAAATATTACTGAATCGCGGTACCTATGCGTTTGAAGTTCAGGCCGACGACATCGGCCCAATTAAACCAAATATAAAACGCTTTTCCACGCAAATTTTCATCAGGCACGAAACCCCAATACCTGCTATCGAGGCTGTTATCTCGGTTATCGCCCATGACAAAGTAACTATTTGCAGGCACTTTGCAAGTGAAGCCATCATTGCCAAAATACTGGCAGTTATCCCGCCCGGGGAAAGGGTAGACGCCTGTGATGTTCACCGATGGAGATTGCGCATCAACCGCAATGTCGTGTTTGACTGTGCCCAGCTGCTCACTGGCGCGTTCGTGGGTCACAAAGCGAGCCGATTCTTCGGCGACATAGCCATAGGTGCCCATTTTTGTTTGGGCAGCAACGTCACTGTTTACGGTGAGTTGCTTGTTTTTGTAGGTGACCGTATCCCCCGGCAACCCGACCAAGCGCTTGATGTAATCGTCTTTTTGATTGACGGGAAAGCGAAACACGACGACATCGCCGCGCTGGGGGGTGCCTGTTTCTAAAATCTTTTTATCGATCACTGGCAAGCGAATGCCGTACTTAAACTTGTTTACCAAAATAAAGTCGCCCACCTCAAGGGTCGGGCGCATGGAGCTGGAAGGAATGCGAAACGGCTCAGCCAAAAATGAGCGCAGTAAAAACACCACCAGCAGCACCGGAAAAATGGAGGCTGGCGTATCGATATGCGACGGTGCGACTTCGCCCGCAGCCCGTTTTTTTGACCACACCCATTTATCAAGCGCCCACGCGATGCCAGAGATCACTACCGCCAGTAACAAGATCAGTGGGAAATCCACTGATTTTCCGGTGAACATACCAAAAAAAGCGTACCCGATGAGTCCGGTGAGAATTGCGATGGGAAGATACGTCATAGTTTCACTTTAGTTGTTGTGACCGAGCGGTTCGACTTCCGAAACAGCGCGGGGTGCGAGCCGATGCGACGAAATGCAAGCCCGTGAGCACAGTTTGGCATTATTTATCGCCAGTTTGCAAAATGGCCAAGAAAGCTTCCTGCGGAATCTCAACACTGCCCACCGATTTCATGCGCTTCTTGCCTTCCTTTTGCTTTTCAAGCAGCTTCTTTTTTCGAGTGATGTCGCCGCCGTAGCATTTGGCGAGCACGTTTTTACGCATCGCTTTGATCGATTCGCGGGCGATAATGTTTGCGCCAATCGCCGCTTGAATCGCCACATCAAACATCTGGCGCGGAATGAGTTGGCGCATTTTCGCCGCCACTTCGCGGCCACGGTAAATACTATTAGCTCGATGCACCATCACCGAGAGTGCATCTACTTTTTCGTTGTTAATGAGAATATCGAGCTTCACCACATCGGCAGACCGATATTCCTTAAATTCGTAATCCATCGAGGCATAGCCACGGGAGGTGGATTTCAATTTATCAAAAAAATCCATGACCACTTCAGCCAGCGGCAACTCATACGTGAGCATCACTTGCCTACCCAAATACTGCATGTTTTTCTGCGTACCGCGCTTCTCAATACAAAGCGTAATCACTGAACCCACATACTCTTGGGGCATGAGCAAATTACAGGTAATGATGGGCTCACGCAGCTCTTCGATTTTCGAAATATCGGGCAATTTCGACGGATTGTCGATATCGATAATCGTACCGTCGCGCTGTACGACTTGATAAATTACCGATGGTGCGGTAGTAATCAAATCCATATCGTATTCCCGCTCAAGCCGCTCTTGCACGATATCCATATGCAGCAAACCTAAGAAGCCACAACGGAAACCAAAACCCAGCGCTTGCGACACTTCTGGTTCGAAATGAAGCGATGAATCGTTTAACTGTAGCTTTGTAAGCGCGTCGCGCAACGCTTCAAACTGATTAGATTCAACCGGAAATAAACCCGCAAAAACCTGTGATTTAGCCTCTTTGAATCCCGGTAGCGCTACGGCGGCCGGTTTGGCTGCGTTGGTAATCGTATCCCCAACACGCGCAATTTTCAACTCTTTAATTCCAGCAATCACGAAGCCGACTTCGCCCGCGCTCAATGATTCGCGCTGCGTAGAGCGAGGCGCAAATACGCCCACTTGGTCACACGGATATTGCGCGCCATTGGACATAAATAGAATCTTTTCGCCCTTGCGTAACACACCTTGCACCATGCGCACAAGCATCACCACACCTACATAGTTATCAAACCACGAATCAATGATGAGCGCTTGTAGCGGATTATCGGGCGACCCTTTCGGAGGTGGTATTTTGGCGATAACGGCTTCCAAAATATCTTCAATACCAATGCCGGATTTGGCGCTCGCGCGTACCGCGTCGGTCGCGTCGATCCCGATCACATCATGAATCTCATCGATCACGCGCTCGCAATCGGCAGCGGGCAAATCAATTTTGTTCAATACGGGCACGACTTCTACGTTCAGCTCAATCGCGGTGTAGCAGTTCGCAACCGTTTGGGCCTGTACGCCTTGCGAAGCATCAACCACTAACAATGCGCCTTCACAAGCTGAGAGCGAACGGCTCACTTCATACGAAAAATCAACGTGCCCGGGGGTGTCGATCAAATTGAGGTTATAGATTTTTCCGTCGCGCGCTTTGTAACTGAGCGCAGCCGTTTGAGCCTTGATCGTTATGCCCCGCTCTTTTTCCAAATCCATTGAATCGAGCACTTGCTCGCTCATTTCGCGGTCGGATAAGCCACCGCATCGTTGGATAAAGCGGTCGGCCAAGGTAGATTTACCGTGGTCAATGTGGGCAATGATGGAGAAGTTGCGGATGTGCTGCATTCAGTGTTCGTCTAACCTGCAGCGCAGTTTTGAGCGGATGCCCAAACGTCTACGATGCAAAACCCATCATTTTACGTTGCGAATGGCTTCTATTGCATCGGGCGTGAGATGATAATGGCAAAGTTCTCGCCCATTTAGTAACAAAACCGGCACTTTTTCGTCCCACAGCGCAACCAGCGCAGCTTCGGCGTCCACATCGACGATCTTCGGAACAAAACCTAGCGCAGCAAGTGCAACAAGCATGTCGTCGCACATATGGCAGTAGCTACGAGATAAAAGTAAAAGCCCGTCCACAAGAACGGGCTTACTTTTTGCCGATACCTGCGGCGTTAAATCGACCAATATTCGGCGATATCTCCCAGATTTTGGGCTATTTTCAACCACGTAAAAGTCGATTTATTCGCTTAAACGCTCGGTTAGGAAAATCGTACCCCAAGCACTTTGCAGCTTGCGGCGCACTTGGAACGATACCGCCGTACCTTTTTCCACCTTTTTGAGCGCGCGATCAAGCTCGGCTTTGCTATTCACTTCTGTGGTCACGCCTTTGTAAATCACCGCAGTAATCACATCACCATTTTCTAATTCCCGCACGCGGCCTTTGATGTCTTCGATCTTCACACCATTTTTCGCGCCGGTTTCTTTTTTGTCATCCGCATCCAGTTCGGCTACGCCAATATCCATGCGCTCCAAGCGCGCTTTCGACTTCTCCGGCATCGCGGGGGATTTGCTCACGCTCGCGGTTTTGAGGGCCTCTTCTTTAAACTCACCCACCACGACACTCAACGCCATGAGCTTGCCATCGCGCCACACTTCTAAAGGCACCTTTACGCCTGGTTTAACAGCGGTAACGAGGCGCGGCAAATCCGAGCTTTCGTTCACAGGTTTGCCATCAAATTTCAAAATAATGTCGCGGTCTTTTACGCCTGCTTTTTCTGCCGCCGAATCTTTTTCGACATTCGACACCAATGCGCCTTGGGCTTTTGGCAGACCAAATGCCTCGGCTGCATCTTTTGAGATCGGACCAATCCCTACGCCTAAGCGCCCACGCTGAATTTTGCCCGTAGCTTGCAGCTGCTTGACCACATCCATTGCCTGATCAATCGGCACGGCAAAAGATAAGCCCTGGAAGCCGCCGCTGCGGGTGTAAATCATGGAATTCACACCGACCACTTCGCCCTTTAAATTAAAGAGCGGGCCACCGGAATTTCCCGGGTTTACCGCCGCGTCGTGCTGAATGAATGAGGCAAGTGAATCACGATCACCGACATTGCTGCGGCCTTTGGCACTTACTACGCCTTTAGTCAACGTATTTTCAAGCCCGAATGGCTGACCGATGGCGACAATCCATTCGCCGACTTTCAGTTTCGCTGGGTCGCCAATTTTCACTGCGGTGAGCCCAGTTGCGTCAATTTTGAGTAAGGCCGTATCGGTTCGTTGGTCGCTACCGACTACTTTCGCCTTGAACTCGCGCTTATCGGTCATGATGACCGTTATTTCGTCCGCGCCGTCAATCACATGATGGTTCGTAACGATAAACCCATCTTGCCCCACAACAAAGCCCGAGCCGCTACCACGCTGTTGCGGGCCGCGATCACGCTGATCCGGCGGCGCGCTACGGCCACCACCATTGCCATTGGGCGGTTGCTGGAAAAATCGGCGGAACGGCTCCGGTAGATCGTCAGGGTCGATCCCTTCTGGAATATTGAAGCGTCGGTTGCCACCCGATGCGCCCGCTCGTGTGTTGGTTGCAACCTTAATCGACACGACCGCTGGGCCTTGGGTTTCGTAAATTTCTACGAAACTAGGCAGCGTTTGGGTCATTTGCGCCTCGACTTTGGCAGGCAACAGTGCGCCAAACGCGGCGATGTGGGCGGCCAAAATGGCGCTGTGCAATACAGATTTCATAGATCCCGATTTCACTTTAACGACTCCTTCGACGTTTTCATAGCGTACAGCGTTTTAAAACAAATTGCCAACGATTATTTCGCTCTGGCAACGGCATCCGCAATCATCTTCAGCGTTTGCGGCGGGGTTTGCCCCAGCACCGTTACGATGGACTCTTGCACTTGCCGCCGATAAACATTAACTGCGCCTTGCTGGGTGATCCCTACCGGCTCACTTGCACCGGCGTTTTCGATAAATACAGAAATGGTGGCAACGCCGTCAGAAAACAAGAGGTGGGTGACCCGTTGCCCTGGCACGCCCATAGCGCGCACGCCTTCACGCACCTTAATGAATCCTGGCGGCAGCTCACGGACGATCCAACCCGTGTCGGCGGTAATGTTGCCCGGTGCCGGGACGATTTCGGTTTTCCAATCCTGCGATTTGGACGCGTAGGCAGAGCGCAAATGGTGTCGGGAGACCCGCACATCAATCTGCAAATCGGTAAACGAGACTTGCTCAATGACTTCGTTACGCTCATTGAAATAGCGCGCACGAATTGGCAAGCCCGTTTTCGATTCCATCCACCATTGCTGGGCATAACGCATTGGGTCGCGCGGTGTAAACATAATGCCACGGGCTAAGTGTCCGGCCACCCGTTCCGCGCCCATATCAGTAGCAACATAATTATTTAAAAGCGTTTGGACCTGCCCCGTAGACATCGCCGGAAACGCCCGCTCATTGACGGGCTGAACCCGAATTAGCTTAACATCAGGCAGATACGTCACCGTTCGGTCTCCGTCGCGGATGAGCTCTTTCGACACGCCGTCGAGCATGGTGAGTCGCTCGCGCTCTACACCATTATCGTTAATGTGCACCATCCGAAATGTTTCAGATTCGCCGCCGCGTTGGTACACCAGCGTACCCATGTAATTGCCGCGGGATGCGAATTGTGCTGCCGAATTGACGAAGGCAGTGGGGTCCACGATGGATCCGACAACGGGCGTGAGGTTGCCCACTTGCGCCCATGCACCGCCTGCTCCTAGCCATAGCGCCGCTGCGAACCGTCCACGCCACATATAAAAACGAAGCCTTAGTGTGAAACGTTAGAAACAGGCTGGATATACACCCGCGGGCCGGACAGCCGCGTAACCGGCGCGGCCTCGGTATGGGCGCTCAAATAGCGGTTCATGCTCGCGGTTTGTGCCGCCAACGTAGAGGTTGACGGCGAAGCCCCTGCCGCCATCGTCTGCGCCGCCGCTCTTGCTGCCGCCAACTCGCGCGGTTGCGTGACCATAGTTTGCCAACCCACAACTGCGGCGGTTGCCACCGAGGCGGCTAAAGCCCAGGGCTTCCAAATCGCCGAGCCATTGCCTACATTGAGCCAGCGCCCCCGAGTTGCTTCTACCTCGGAAGGCTGTACCGGCCCGCCAATTTCGAAACTACCAGGGCTCGCGCTACGCTCGCGACTTTCTTTGTTCGCTCTGGCCACGGCGGGCACAAATACATTGGGTTCATCGGCAATCGCTGCGCAAATCCGAGAGTAAAGTTTGTCGTCAAACCCCGTCTGGCAATTGCTTTCTCTCGCTAAATCGCCGCGCAGCGCCTCACCAATTAAATGGTAATCTTGCCAGGCTTGCCGTCCTTCGCCGCTACACGCGCGCATGGTTACGGCTAATTCGGTGTGGGGCATGTCCCCGTCCATCAAACGTGAAATCTTTTCCATATTCGCTTTACTTTCCCCCCTACTACCAACGTTTGTCACTGCGCACGTCCAGCAATGGACGCAGCTGAGTGGCAATCGCCTCTCTCGCCCTGAATATACGCGAACGAACAGTGCCCACTGGGCAGTCCATCGCCGTTGCAATTTCTTCGTAACTAAATCCTTCAATTTCGCGCAAGGTAATCGCCGTGCGCAGCTCTTCGGGCAATGCGCTGAGCGCTTTTTGCACGGTTTGGCCCACTTGCTTACTCATGAGCTCTGTCTCAGGGGTAGCCGCTTCGCGCAGGTGATAGCCCTCTTCGGTTTGCTCAGCCTCAGAAGCGTCCATATCGGTGCTATTTGGTGGACGCCGCCCCTGTGCAACCAAGTAATTTTTTGCAGTATTCACGGCAATTCGGTAAAGCCAGGTGTAAAACGCGCTCTCCGCACGGAAGTTACCTAAGGCGCGATAGGCGCGCACAAAAGTTTCTTGGGTCACATCTTCCACTTCATGCGCATCGCGGACAAGCCGGGAGATGAGTCGAGCGACCCGGCGCTGATACTTCACCACCAACATTTCAAACGCACGTTTGTCGCCTGACTGCGCGCGCTCAACCAAAAGCTGATCGATTTCGCGCTCAGGGTTTACGGCAAGGGCGACAGTGGGTTGCTGCATACGGGCGGACGGAAACGGCACAATTTGCGCTGTGGCCGGTGCTAAAGACAACATCGGAGACACAACATTTAAGTTCAATTTACGCAGTGTAGGTGAGTTTTGCATCTTCTGGTTCTCCCAATCTGCCGAATATGACAGGTAAGCGGGGGCAAAGTTCAAAAACGCAGCCGAGGCGTTTGAAACGAGCGTTTTTAGGGAGATAAAGATGAAAAAGTGGGGTTTTTACGCCGCAGGTATGAATCAATCTCCCTTAAATGGCTAGATCAACCAAGACGTTTCGGATGCGATTAAGCCTTTAGGAACGTCAATCGCGGTTCAGCGCTTGCAAAACCTGCGGCGCAAAAGCATCCATTTTTCAGCTTTATCTGCAAAAAATCACTCCGATTTGTTCGCTTTCAACACCTGCGTTAAGTTGCTGTAATCGTCGGTCCACAGCCGCCATGTCGGCTGTGGCGGCAGCGCGATGAGTTGCCCAGCGAGGGGGACGAATGCACCGCTATTTCGGGTGAGGAGCACCCAGGTGGAGCTCGAATGCAAACCGTTATCCGTTTGGGCAGGGTCCTCCACCATCATCGCTTGTAGTTTGTGGTGGTTGGCAATCGCGTCGAGTACCGGGGGTAAATCTAGAAAACGGTTTGAAACGTGGAAGGCCAAGACGCCATCGGCTTTAAGATGCTTCAGAAACACCTCCACCGCTTCCACCGTGATCAAGTGCGTGGGAATCGAATCGCTCGAAAACGCGTCAATGGCAAGCACATCGAAATTTTGCGGCGCTTCGCGCTCGAGCGTGAGTCGGGCGTCGCCTAAGGCAACATCCACCTGCGCTGGGCCTTGCGAAAGATAGGTGAAGTGGGAGCGGGCCAACGCCAGCACGTTCGGATCGATCTCGTAGAACTTTACAAAATCCCCTGCCCGCCCATAGGCGGCGTAGGTGCCAACGCCCAAGCCAACCATGCCTAGGCGTACCGCTGCGATCGCGTTTTGTTTGGCCTCCGTGATCCGGCCAACGCCAGAAGTGCGCGTGTAGTAAGTGGTTGGTTCGCGCTTCCATTTTTCAGCAGAATATTGCTCACCGTGCAAAATTGCGCCATGCACGAGCCGATTGAAATGGTCATCGGCGCCTTCTTTGCCGTAGGTTTTTACCTTCAGTGCGCCGTAAAAATTGCGCGATGAAGCGAGCACTCCGTCCCGGTCACGGGAAATCAGCAAGTAGCCAATTGCCAGCGCCCCACCCACAACACCAAGCGATGCCACCTTCCAAATGCTCGTTTGCGATTGCAATCCCAAGCTTGCAATCACCAGTGCGACGCACAACAGCGCCAGCGCCATTTCATAGAACCCGGGCATGAGGAGTGGTGCGAAAATACCTACGACTACGGAGCCAATAGCGCCGCCTGTAGAAATGCTGAGATAAAACCGCGTAAGTCCGGAAGCTTCAGGCTTTGCCGCCACCAATTCACCGTGGCACACCATGCAACACACGAAAAGCCCGAGCGCGAATACGATGGTTTGCACTTGCAGATCAAACTGATACTCCTTGTCGATGAGAAGCCAACCCATCGCCGCGATGGCGATGGCCGTGGGGCCAACGAAGGCCACGCGCACATACCAACCCCGCCCGTCGAATGTGAGGATAAACGTGACAAGGTAAATGGTGAGCGGCACCAGCCACATGAGCGGCACGCTAGGAATATTGTGCGAAAGATGATTGGTAACCGAGAGCAAAAGGATGGAGCCTGTCGCCGAGTAGCAAAGCCAGCGCAAAGTCTGCGACCAATTAGAGGCATTTTTGGGGGAGATAATCACTGAAAACGGCGTATTTTGCGCCGCAGGTATTGGCTCAACATCGCGCATTTTCCAAGCGAGCGTACACAAAACGACAACAAACAATACAAAGAGCCCCGACCACAGCCATGCTTGCGTGCGCGTGCCCGCATTGGGCTCCAACACAAACGGATAGCCCACCAACGCCACGAGCGACGCGACGTTAGACACCGCAAAAAGTCGGTAGGGATCGCGTCCTGGATACGCGCGAGCAAACCAGCTTTGCACCAGCGGACTGGTGGTTGAAAGCAAAATATAAGGCAACCCGATGACCACGGTGAGCAATAACAAAATTCTGCCAATCGGCGCCTCCTCCCCAGCGGGCTTCCAGCCTGCGCCGGGGATAATAGGCAGCGCAATCAAGCACAAGATCGCAAAACCGATATGCAATGTCGAGATTTTTTTAGGTGCGAGCTTAGCGGTTGCGAGATCGGCATAGGCGTAGCCGGCCAGTAAAGCGCACTGGAAAAATACCAGCGCGGTTGTCCACACCGCAGCAGAGCCACCAAACCAGGCCAAAATTTGTTTGGCGATAATCGGTTGAACGAGAAAAAGTAAAAACGCAGAGAGGGAAACAACGACGTAGAAGAGAATCATGTTCAGCGCCAATTACGATTTGGTGTTTTTTATGACCGCATCAACGCGGGCCAATATTCCACGAAAAATATCCACCTCTTCGCGCTCCATGCGGGTGCGGGCGAACAAGCGGCGCAGCCGTTCGAAAAGCCGTCGTGGCATTTCGGGATTGAAGAAATGCAGCTCTGTGAGGGTTCTTTCGAGATGGTGAAAAAAAAGTTCTACCTCTTTTTGTGGGGCTAATTGGTATTCGCGCACCGCATAGTTAGGGGCGACTTCATGGGTGACCCGCCATTCGTAGCAGGCCACTTGCACCGCCGAGCCCAGATTAAGCGACGAGTAATCGGGGTTGCTCGGGATATACGCCAAGGTTTGGCAGCGCATCACCTCATCGTTGGTCATGCCCGACATTTCGGTGCCAAAAACGAGTGCGACTTTGCCTTGCCCCGCATGCGATTGCAACGTTGCAATCGCGCTGCGCAGCGGTTGCACTTCGCCTACAAACTCACGGTGGCGGGCGGAAGTACCGACCACAAAAACGCAATCGGCAATGGCATCGGCGAGCGAGTTAAATACGGTTGCGCCGTCGAGCACATCGGTCGCACCTGAAGCTCGCGCGGTGGCCACATCGGAAGGGAAATCATAAGGGTTGACTAAACGCAAATCGGCCACGCCCATGGTTTTCATTGCCCGCGCCGCCGCGCCGATATTGCCGGGGTGAGAAGGCGCGCAAAGCACGATGCACAACTGATGAAGAGGTTCAACCATTTAAGATTCAATACAATGCGTGATTCGTTACAGAATGCGCGGATTGTTGCACTCTCCGCGCCCAGCCCAAAGCGCTTATGCACCCGTTCCTCAATACCGCCGTAAAAGCTGCTCGCAAAGCCGCTGAACTTCAAACCCGCGCCGCGCGCAATTTGGCCAACATTAAGGTGGAAAACAAAGGGCCGAAGGATTTCGTAACGGAAGTCGATAAAGCCAGCGAAGCGGCAATTTGCGAGGTGTTGCTCGAAACCTATCCCCATCACGCCGTGTTGGGCGAAGAAGGCACCAACATTGGTAACAAAAACGCCGAGTTTCGTTGGATCATTGATCCCATTGATGGCACGCATAACTTCATGCACGGCGTGCCCCATTGGAATATTTCGATCGGCTGCGAACAAAATGGCGTGGTTATGCACGGACTTGTCTACGACCCGAGCGCCAACAATCTATTTACCGCATCGCGCGGTGGCGGCGCGTTTTTAAACGACAAGCGGATTCGCGTCTCAGCGGTGCGCAACGCCAGCGAAGCGCTCGTTTCCACCGGTATGCCGTTTAAAGATGGCGCTGAATTTGAGCGCTACTTCGGCATGCTGCGCGATGTAATGCCCGCGTTTTCAGGTATTCGCAGAGCCGGTGCGGCCGCGCTCGATTTGGCCTATGTAGCCGCGGGTTGGTACGACTGTTTTTGGGAGATGAACCTCAATTCGTGGGACATCGCCGCGGGCTCGCTGCTCGTGCAAGAGGCAGGTGGTTTGGTCACCGATATTTATGGCGAAGAAAATTACATGCAAAACGGCCATATCGTAGCGGGCAATCCGCGCATGTTTGCGGAGTTGTTGAAGTTGTTGACACCCCACGCGCCTGCTAAAAAGTAAGCGATGACGCTCGCCGAGCGACTAAATTGCATCTCACTGCACACCCCCATGATGCAGCAGTATTTGCGCCTGAAAGCGGGCCATCCCGATATTTTTTTGTTTTATCGGATGGGCGACTTTTACGAGCTCTTCTTTGAAGATGCCGAGCGCGCGGCGCGGTTACTCGATTTAACACTTACCAAACGCGGTGAATCTGCCGGGTTGCCCATCGTAATGGCCGGCGTGCCCGTGCATTCGATTGATGGTTACTTAGCTAAATTACTAAAGACTGGCAACGCCATTGCCATTGCCGAGCAAGTGGGCGATGTGGCCACTTCAAAAGGCCCTGTAGACCGACGGGTCACGCGGATCGTAACGCCCGGCACTGTGGTGGATGCCAGTTTGGTCGAAGCCGCGACGGATGTGTGGTGCGCAGCGCTGTGGCTAGACGACGAGCGGGCCAGCATCGTCGCGCTCAATATTGCAGCGGGCAAAGCCCGCGCGGTCGAAATACCTGCGGCGCAAATTGGGCCTTTTTTGAGCCAAATCGGTGCAAAAGAAGTGCTTGTTTCGGCAGCGCAGATCAAAGAATGCTCGGGCGATTGGACGCAAACGATCGTTTCGCAACAAGCCGGCGTGTTTGATGAAACCGTGGGCGCGCGAATCGCAATATCGCTCGCTTGCGAGCACGCGAGTGCCAACCTCACGCGTGCCCTCGCTGCGCTCTGGCGCTACGCCAGCGCCGCGCACGATGCAGGCGAACGTGGGCTCTCGCACGTCGGCATGCTTGAAATCATTGCGCCTAATGCCACGATTGCGATGGACGCCTCCGCCCGCCGCAATTTGGAGATCACGCACACTTTGCAAGGCGCGTCCTCGCCTACCTTATTTTCGGTATTAGATGGATGCGTCACCGCGGTTGGCAGTCGGTTGTTGCGCGAACTCATCACCGCACCTCCGACGGCACCGCACATTGCCAGCGCGCGGCACGAGGCGATTGCCTCGCTGATCGCCGCCGAGCGCAGCGTGGTTGTAAATCCTCCGCCAGTTACCGCTGGAAAACTGCGCGCTGCGCTAGAGAGTTTGAGCGATTTGGAGCGGATCGCCGCGCGCATTGCGCTTAACAATGTGCGCCCACGTGAACTCGCCGCGTTGCGTGATTCGCTGTTGCAATTGCCAGCCCTGCGCGTGTTGGTTGCCGCCAACGAAAATACATTTTTTGCACAACACGCGCTAACGTTACAGGTTGACCCGGCATGGGGCCAAAAACTTACTATTGCCATCGCGCCGGAGCCTGCGCTAAGCGTACGCGACGGGGGTGTATTGGCGGATGGCTTTGATGCCGAGCTCGACGAGCTTCGTGCCCTCAAAAACGGCAACAGCGCCTTTTTGCTCGAGCTCGAAGCGCGCGAGCGCGAGCGCACGGGCATCCCAAATTTGCGCGTGGCCTACAACAGCGTGCATGGCTTCTATATTGAAATTACCAATAGCCACGCTGATCGCGTGCCCATCGAATATAAGCGACGGCAAACGCTAAAAAATTTAGAGCGTTACATCACCCCAGAGCTCAAAATCTACGAAGACAAAGCGCTCTCGGCGCAAGAGCGCGCGCTGGCACGAGAAAAAGCGCTTTTTGATGCGTTCGTGACCGAACTCGCCGCGAGCGTGCCGGCCTTGCAGCGCGCCGCGCGGGCGATTGCGGAGCTCGATGTTACCGCGCAATTCGCGCGCGTCGCCCAGCGCGGTGATTGGGTGCGTCCGCAGTTTGTGAGTCACCCCGAATTGGCCGTGCGGCACGGGCGGCACCCTGTTGTGGAATCGCTCGTCTCCAATTTTGTCCCGAACGATTGCGCGCTCAATTTGAAGCAGCCGTTTGCGCTCATCACCGGCCCCAACATGGGCGGCAAAAGTACGTACATGCGGCAAGCGGCGTTGCTGACGATTCTGGCGTACGCAGGCGCATTTGTCCCCGCAGCGCAGTTTTCAGTCGGACCGATAGATGCCATTCTTACCCGCGTTGGCGCGGCAGACGATCAGGCCAGTGGGCGGTCTACCTTCATGGTGGAAATGAGCGAGGCGGCCACAATTTTGAAAAATGCGAGCCCGCGCGCATTGGTGCTGATCGACGAAATCGGGCGTGGCACCTCCACCTTCGATGGCCTTGCCCTTGCGCGCGCGATCGCGCTGGCGCTCATTACCAAAAACCGCGCGCTCACGCTTTTTGCAACCCACTATTTCGAACTCACATCATTAGCGGCGGAACACGCTGCCTGCGTAAATTTGCATGTGAGCGCTACTGAGCGCAATGGGGATATTATTTTCCTGCACGAAATGCAAAGCGGGCCTGCGTCGCGCAGCTACGGTATTGAAGTGGGCAGATTGGCTGGGTTGCCCGTGGAGGTGATCCGTGCGGCGCGCAAAGAGTTAGAGCGGTTGGAAACGCAATCGAAGGAAACGTCTCCGCAGGCTGATCTTTTTGCCGTCAACGCCTCAATACCTGCGGCGCAAAATAGCAACGAAATTGAAATTATCTCCAAAATTAGGGGCATCGATATCGATGTGCTGTCGCCGCGCGAGGCCCACGCACTGCTCGCCGAACTCACTTCCCGCTTATGAATCTTTCACAAAAAATGCCGTTGCTGGGAAACCTTTCGCCCGCGCAATTTATGAAAACGGTGTGGCAGCGGCAGCCACGATTAGTCAGGCAAGCCATTCCCAATTACTTGGGAGCAGTCACGCCGACGGAAGTATTGAAGCTTTGCACGCGTGACGATTTGGAGTCACGGCTGATTATCCGCGAAGGTAAACAATGGCATTTCGAATCGGGGCCATTTTCGGCGAAAGCGCTCAAATCGCTTCCACCAAAAAATTGGACCGTGTTGGTACAAGGGATCAATACCGTTGTGCCGCAAGCGCATGCCTTGTTGGAACAGTTTGCATTTATTCCCTATGCGCGGCTCGATGATGTGATGGTGAGTTTGGCCGCGCCCGGCGGTGGCGTGGGCCCACACTTTGACAGCTACGATGTGTTTTTGCTGCAGGGCCAAGGGCGGCGGCGCTGGAAAATAAGCGAACAAACCGAACTGACGTTGCGCAAAGACGTGCCGCTCAAAATACTCAAAAAGTTCGTGCCAGAAAATGATTGGGTTTTAAACCCGGGCGATATGCTCTACCTTCCGCCACAATGCGCGCACGACGGCGTGGCTGTGGATCAGTGCTTAACGTTCTCCATTGGTTTTCGCGCGCCGAGCGCGATCGAGATTGCCAGCGCAGGGTTGGAGTATGTGTTGGACGAAGCCGTTGCGCGGGGTAAATTTTCTTCGCCCAACAAGCCGGAAGTGCTCGCTGCATCGAACATGCCAGCACAGCTGCCCGCGAGTTACGTCGCTCGGTTTCAAAACACGCTGAATCAGTTGCGATGGTCGAGTGAGGAAGCTTCAGCGCTTGCGGGGGTTTATGCGAGCACGCCGAAATCGCACATCGTGTTTGATGCACGGCATTCGCGAATGAACGTCGTCCAATTTAAGCGCGCGCTTTTCTCTCGCACGATTGCATTGCATCCAGCAACGATAGCGCTTTACGACGAAAAAAACATGTATATCAACGGTGAGGCCAGCCCGAAGGAAGAATCGCTGCTACCGCTCCTAAATGACCGACGTTTAGTTGCACCAAAGGGCTTGAAACCGCATGTCGCAAAACGGATACACGAATGGTTTGAATCAGGTTGGATCGAATTTAATTAATATAAACATATAGTTACATATCTATCTATCAGAACACTTCACGCGATGCACCTTTTTTGAGCATTGGGAGTACGCCACACAAACGTCAAAATTGAATCTCATTGTTGCGGGTTTGCCCTAGAAACGATAGAATCTCGTTCCCTTGTACGAGATGGTTGGGTTCGCTCCCCGGTCGTTTTTCTCTAAGAGGGTTGTAGTACCTAGGCACACACATTAATCGTTAACGAAATTGGT
>JANMDS010000147.1:0-27944 GCA_031376405.1 Betaproteobacteria bacterium | reverse complement strand
GCCAATTTCTGAATTCAATTTATTCACAATTGCCCGTGGCGTATTCGCAGGGGCCATCACGCCCAGCCAAATCACCGATTCATAGCCCGCCACCCCTGCTTCATCGAGTGTGGGCACATCGGGCATTACGTTGGAACGGGTTTTGCCCGAGGTCGCCAGGGCTTTGACCTTCCCGGCTTTCGCCTGCACCGCCATGGTCGTAATCGCATCAAACATTACATTTACATGCCCAGCGACAATATCAGTTCGCGCGCCGCTACTACCTTTGTAGGGCACATGCAGCATATCCACCCCGGCCATGCTTTTGAGTAACTCCCCGGCCATGTGATAAGGCGTGCCGGGTCCGCTGGATGCGTAGGTGATGCTTTTCGGTTTTTTTGTTTTGCTAGCGTCAAAAGCTCGCGCACGTTTGCAGCGGGTACGCTTGGATGCGCGACCAAAACGAGATCGGAAAAATTCACCGGCGCGACGGGAATGAAATCGCGCATAAGCGCATACGGTTTGTTCGGAATAAGTGTTTCGTTCACCGTCTGCGCATTGGACATCATGAGCAGCGTGTAGCCGTCTGGCGCTGCTTTCGCCGCCGCATCGGTACCCAATACCGCACCGCCGCCTGGTTTGTTTTCTACAAAAAACGATTGCCCCATCGCCTCAGAAAGTTTCACCGCGAGAGCGCGTGCGTAGATATCAGCCGGCCCCCCGATGGCAAACGGCACGACGATACGAATAGCCTTGTTCGGATAATCCTGCGCGAGCACCGAACCGATCGTGAACACTCCAGATAAAACAAAAAGAAAACCGCGCATACGCCCTCCAAGCTCGGATGATCGTTAATTGTAAGAGGCGTAGGACATAAGGGCAGTGCACATCACATCAAAATGGTTTGACCGGCAGACGCGATGGAAGCGGTCTTTCCGATCTCCGATCGGTTTGAGAAAATGCGCGTTTTTTACTTTAGCCGCGCTGACCCTCCCGCCCGCCGCCACAAGTCAATCGTTCGAAGTTGAAATTAGTTTTTTTGGAGAGACGTATTAGTGCCACGAACGTCTCGTCCCCGCCGTGAAAGCGCTTTTTGAACAGGTTCGCGCGCTCACCCAGACGCACGCGCTTGTAACCGTTCGCATTGCGCGCTCGAACTTCCCAGAACATAACTAGATTTTCGGGAGCGTAGCTGTGTCCAGAGCAACGATGATCATCTCACTCGTCAACAACGGGCTAGACCCGATCTTGAGTGCAGCCGCTTTGGGGCGGAAGGCGTTATACCAACGCACTTTATCAATCTCTGCGTTTACGAAATCACTTGCGTCTGCGCTCAATGTCGAGCGAGTGGCTGTAATCGCGTTGTCGCAAATCGCCCAACCAGGCATCTCGGCGCGCGAAGTAATCCGTAGCATCGTAAAGTCTGCACCCGATGCGCGCATCGTTGTCGTTGCCGATTCGGCGCATCGGCTCTTTCCAGCGGATCGTTCTTGGCTTCAGGTTTCGTCCAATGTGACGATTGCCACAGCGGTTGAGGTAGGTTCGTTGCAACATGCGGGCGCAGGATTTCTCGCACAGTTATTCCCAGAAGGTGACTACGCTGCCGATCTGCGCCGCATGGCTCCGTTTTTGAAGGCATTGGACACTAACCCCCAACGCACGTCACTCGAGGTGGCCATCGCGCGCGGCATTGATTACGAAAGCGTGGCGACCGCCCTATTTGGTAACCAAGGTATTGCCATCACAAACCGGCGCTATCGGTTGACAACCTACCCAGAAGTATTTCTCGCCCGCGAAGCCGCACAGTGGATGCAACGCAGGTTTAATTACTCTAGCGATGACGCCCTCCTCGCTGGGCGCGCTATGCAGGAGGCGGGGCTCATCTATCACGTCGTACGCGAGCAGCAATTCGCGGAGGAAGATTTTTTCTTTCGTGTCGCGACTTATCCCTCAGGTTTTTCGTGGATCAATTTTCTCAATAACTTTTTCGCTAAAGACGGCCCAGCCCGCAAGGACCGAACGTATCATGCAAAAACGTATCCGCGGTGTTTGCAAGGTCAAGAAATGGTCGACTGGATGCGCGCGCAGAATTTTTCTGACAACGAAGCCATGACCATCGGCCAGCGTATGATCGACCTCAATATCATCCACCATGTTGCCGACGAACAGCCCTTTCGCGCGGCAAATCTATTTTTTCGAGCCCGCCAAGATGAGATGTCAAAGGCGCAACCTTCGCCGTTTACGGATGCTCAATTTAAGTCGGCGTAGTCCTCGGCCACCACGGTCAAAAAACATCCAAATCTTAAGCAGATAATTCTAAAAAATCATGCTTTTTACGCCGCAGGTATTTTGTCAAAGCTTAATTCGAAGGCGAATCGCACCTTTGGCTTGCCGTCCATCCACGACTTCGCCCGCTTGCGTGATGTCGATAAGGTTAGCTTCTTGCAAGTTGTAAGCACAACGGCGCACGGCGTTCATTTTTGAGCGCCAATCTCGCGGCCAGCAGGCGCGGGCGATTTCTGATGGACAGATCGTTTTATCCTGGCCGCGGGCGGCGACCGCATCGAGTATCGCAGTGACAAGATCGATTTCGCCTTTTTCACTCACGTAAATACGCCGGTAGACAAATACCGATCACCGCGATCGCACACAATGAATACGATCACGCCGTTTTCAATATTCTGGGCAATGCGAAGCGCAACCGCAGCCGCGCCGCCGGCTGAGACGCCGCAAAAAATCCCTTCCTCGGTGGCCAGCGCGCGCATGGTTTCTTCCGCATCGCGCTGGCTCACTTCTTCAATTGCGTTCAATCGTTTGGCATCAAAAATTTTTGGTAAATACGCTTCTGGCCATTTACGAATGCCAGGTATTTTGGAGCCATCGGTAGGGCGGCAGCCCACAATCTGGGCCGTGGGAATGTATTCGTTTAAGTATTGCGCCACGCCCATAATCGTACCGGTTGTGCCCATCGCGCTTATAAAGTGGGTGACTTTGCCATCGGTGTCCCGCGCGATTTCTGGCCCCGTGCCTTCGTAGTGGGCGCGGGGGCAATCCGGGTTTGAAAACTGATCGAGCACGCGGCCTTCGCCGTTGGCTTGCATTTTCATCGCCAAATCTCGCGCGTATTCCATACCGCCTTGGGCTGCAGGGGTGAGGATCAGCTCAGCGCCGTAGGCTGTCATCGCTTGCCTGCGCTCCACCGAAAGATCATCGGGCATGATGAGCTTCATCTTGTAGCCCCGAATAGCCGCCACCATCGCCAGCGCAATGCCGGTGTTGCCGCTGGTAGCTTCGATAAGCGTGTCACCGGGCTTAATCTCACCGCGCTGCTCTGCACCTTCGATCATGTAGAGCGCGGGCCGGTCTTTCACCGAGCCTGCTGGGTTGTTGCCTTCGAGCTTTCCCAATATTACGGTGGATTTTGGCACGCCGAAACGCGCAGGCAAGCGTTGCAAGGGCACGAGTGGGGTATTTCCGATGCGATGATCGATGGTAGAGATATTCATGATCCTAGTTTACAAATACCTGCGGCGCAAATGGAGCACTTTCTGGAAGATATCTCCCAGAAAGTGCCCGTTTTGCGCCGCAGGTATGACGCGATAGCGCCCGCTACACCAATCGGGTAGGCCACCCGCGCCCCGAACCCACAGCGGTTATGCGCTGCACCACCGCCTGTTTTGGAAGACTTACTTCGCCTTGCTCGAAGGCCACGATTTGCAAGCGATTTCTCACGCGGGCAAGTAATTCATTGGGCTGCAACAAGAAATCGGCACGCGAGGGCTTACCAAACGCCTCGTTGCCGGCAGCAAACGTTTCGTAAATGAGTACGCCGTCAGGCGCAACACAGGCGAGCACATCATCAAATCGGGCGCGCCAGAGATAGTTTGTAACGATGACCGCATCGAAGCTTCGCCCCGCCAGCGGCCAGACATCACCCTCTAAATCGAGCGCTTGTGTCACAACATTTGGCACACCCCGCAGCGCTTCGAGCGCAATAGGATCACGATCAACTGCAATGACATGGGCCGCGCAGGACTGCGCAAGATAGCGGGCATGCCGCCCTGCCCCACACGCAAGATCGAGCACCCGCGCACCGGGCGCAATGAGTGGTGCGAAGCGCACGACCCAGGGCGAAGGCGCTTCGCTGCCGTGCATACTCACTTTGAAAGGCGTGTCACATTGTCGACAAAAGTAGCTACCGCCCGTGAAGCCTCGAGCTCTTTGCCTTCGTAATAGTGGTTCGCCCCTGGAATCACAATTATTTCGGAACCAACACGACCAAACAACTTAATCTTTCGCAGCCAAGAGGCATCGAGTGTTGATTTATAGTCGTTTTCGCCCGTGAGATCCAAAATCGGTCCTGCAAAATTGCCAGTACCGCCGATACGTCCGGTAATCCCTAAACAGGCCCAGGCCGCGTAGGGGGAGCCATTCGCTGCGTTCTCAAGATACACGTTGGCCATCCACGCGCCCATGCTGTGCGAGGCCAGCACAAGCTTGCTAAACCCCTTCGCTTTGAGCCACGATGCCGCCGCATCAAAGCGCAAGGCTGCGCTGGGAAATACGGCGCGATACCCATTGGCATCGGTGATTTCTTTCGCCAACACAGGCATTTGCACCGATAGCGTTGAGTAGCCCAACTCAGCGATTTGTATGCGCATTTTTCCGATTGCGCCGAAATCGGGATGGACACCTACACCGTGCGCAAGAACAATGGCTACATCCTTGCTTTTTCCTTCCGTGAATATGGCGAATACTTTTCGCCCAGCGACGTCGAGATCCACCGCGTCGCCAACCACCACCGTAGGCTCGATTTCAGCACGCCAGCGGATCTCACGGTCATAGTCTTGCGCAAACCCAGGTTGCCAAGCACTTACAACAACTAAGAAAAAGACGAAGCGTAAAACGGAGTGTGAGCGCAATTTCATACTGCCGCCTTTTTTGTTGTGTTTTGCACATACATGAGCCACAGCGCCGCCAATAGAGCAATGGCAACAAACGGAGTTGCAACATGATTGAGCTTCAACCACCCCGCTGTGTTCACCAAAACACCGGACGAAGAAGCCGACACCGCCATCGTCGCGAACACGAGTGCGTCGTTCAAGCCTTGTACTTTATTTTTCTCACTCGGGCGATAGCATTCGGTTAACAACGTTGTACCACCGATATACATGAAGTTCCAGCCTACGCCCAAGACGAACAAACCAAACCAAAACGTTGAAATCGCCGTCCCAGACACGTTGATTGCAATGGCTACAAAATTTAGCAATGCGCCTGCGCTGATAATGCGCAGCACGCCGAATTTCTTGATGAGTGAACCCGTAAAAAGCGAGGGTAAAAACATGCCCACGATGTGCCACTCCAAAACGAAAACGGAATCTTTAAATGCATGGCCACAAAAGCCCATAGCCAATGGGGTAGCTACCATTAAAAAATTCATCACTCCGTAGCCGAGCGCAGCAGTTAACACTGCCACCACAAACATCGGCTGCTTTGCGATCTCTGAAAGCGGACGAACCGCGCCTTGAACCACAGCAACCTGCGGGGCAGGAATGGATAACCGCGAGAGAATCGCAATGGAAATGATCGCAAAAATCGAAAGCGAAAGGTACGTTCCTGCAAAAGTGATTGGCAATAAATCCTTGGTGAACTTTGAGCTTTCCGGCCCGAGCAATCCACCCAAAATACCGCCGATTAATACAAATGAAATCGCTCGGGCTTTGTTCGTTGGCGGTGCAGCATCCGCCGCGGCGAATCGGTAGAGCGCACCGGAAGCGGCGTACCAGCCTATAAAAAAAGTACCCACGCAAAGCAACGCAAAACTCTTAATACTCACTGCGTAGGCGCAAATAAGGGAACCCAAAATTGCGAAACACGCGAACTGCATGAATCCCTTGCGTCGCCCTACTTTTTTCATCCATGCTGAAACCGGCATCGCGGCCAACGCGGAGCCGATTACGTAGGTCATCGCGGGAATGGTGGCAAACGCCTTGTTTTCGGCCAACATGTAGCCGGTCAGGCCGTTCACCGCCATCAAAATTACGGTATTGGTGAGTAAAAACCCCTGCGCGAGTGCAAGGAGCAAGGTGGCGTTGCGCTCGGCAACCGTTTCAAAATATTTCATATTTGGATTGTTTCACGCGGTGGCAGTATGCGGCTCTACTTAGCCAGCGTAAGCGAAACATCACCGTACCACGCCTCGGCTCGGGAGTGGGTATTGTCGGCATCTGTCATCAAAACGATGCCGGACATCAATGTCGTCGGTGCCGCACCGAATGCGCGTTTGTAGTCTTCCAGTAGATTACGCTCGAAGGATTGCCATTGCCCTGCTGTTTTACCGTTATCCACCACAATCATCTTGACGCGGCTGGTAAACGGATTATCCACAATCGTGCCAATCGGCAAGTTCGGCTCTACGATGTAAGACAGGGCGCTCATCGGAGGGTAATCTCCGTAAAGAGATTTTGCGAGGCCAAATTCGGCTTTTGTGAGAGTACTGGCCTTTGCAGGGTCGTAGGCAAAGGTTACATAAATGCGAGCGGCGAAATCATCGGTTTCTTTTTGCTTAGCGCTGCTTCCGGCGGGAATTTCTCCAACTTTCCAGCTCCACTTCAATGTGTCTTGCGCCTCAACAGCATGCTCTACGTTGTGCCGCAGGGCCGAGGCGCTACCCTCAGCCACCGCGTGCAATACCGCGCCTTTGGTTGCATCTCGGGAAATTTCGTAACGGGTTGCAATCTTTATTTTTGCAAACGAAAAAGCCGTCCACTTACTACTTACTTTTCCAGACGCCTCTGCAAAGGAGGCAAGTGCAAAGGGCGCATCAGCACGCACGCCAGCAGCGACCAAAACAAGCACTACGGTACTAAACGCCTTTACGAATTGCATGCAGCCATCCCCTTGCGCCACGCGGCGCAGAATCGAAGTCTAGCAAGCCATTTGCGTCGTTAAATCGCGACATTAAATCGTCGTGGTCGGTACCGCCTAAATTAAGCAACGCGTAGCGGTGCGAGCCCAACCATTTCTGCTCGCGTTGCCGTGAAGCGCCTACTTTAAAGTCTGGAGTAAAAATTGAATCGGGATAGCGGCGATGTAACTCCGAAAGATGCGCATCCGCTGGTGGATATTTGGGTGTGTTGTCAAAGACGCGATACACGAAGCTCGCGGCCGCACCATACTGCCCGCTTTGCAGCTCAAAAGAAATGGCGCTACCAAAGCTCAAATCGGCAAGCAAATCAAACAAATTGATACCGTGAACTTTTTCGTATAGGTCGGCAAATTGTGCTGCCACGCGCGGATTCACCTCGATAATGGATGCCCGCTGCGCCTGAGCATCCCAAAATAGCTCCACGTTAAACAAACCGTGAGTGAAACCCAGTGCTTCAATCGCTCTTCGCGCTGTCTCTTCGATGGTGCCAATTTGCGACGATGGTATCTGCGATGGCAACTCGAAGCGCATGAAGGCTTGCGTATCGGGATACATCACCGCATCGATGGTGCCCAAAATCGTAATTTCGCCGTTGCGCACGAACCCATCTACGTTTACTTGCGCACCGTGCATAAAGGCCTCGGCCATCATGTAGTCGCCATCAATCGTGGTGTGTAAGCGCTTTTTTGCAAGTGCGTTAAAGGGTTTCGTAAGCCGCCGAATAATATGGGCTTCGAACGGAGCGAACGTGGTGTGGGCGCGTAACTCCTCGGGGGACTTCACTTTTTTTGCGAGTACCGAATACGCCGCTTTTACGGGTTTGACAAAAAAAGGATACGGCAATGTCACCTGCGAAACAGGATCTTGCCCGAAGGTATACACCTGAAACGCAGGTACACAACCCGGTAGCGCTTTGGCGTGGATTTCTCGGGCAACCGCTTTGTGTTGGGCCCGCAAAATTGCATCAACGGGTGTGCCAGGGAGGTTTAGTTTTTCCGCTAACAATGCTGCACAAAGTGCACCAAATTGCTCATGTGCGCTCATTACCGCTGCGATACCACGCAACTGATATTTTTTGATAAGTTTTTCAACAAACGCTTCTGGATCAAACCACATTAGCTTTGCGTTTTGCGGAAACTTAAATAAATCAAACCCTTCTGTAATCCACTCTACATCGCTATATCGACGCCGCAGTTGTGGCAGTGCCGCGAGCTCCCAATCTTGCGGGAACAGTAAGAGCGCAACGGGCCGCATTAGCGCGGACCGCCAGCGTGCTGCATAGCCAGATTACTTCGCCTTGGCGTCGTTAATCGCCCAATCGTAATTGAGAAATTCAATGGCCACTTTCCCGTCTTTAACCGCAGCTCTTCCTGCCTCGTCATCGGCCAGCAGCGTGGCGTAGCGTGCGAAATAGGCTTCGCGCGAGGGGACAGCGCTCGCAGCGCCAATGCCTTTGTAGTTGCTCGTCCAATCTTTTTTGAACCAGTCAAAAATCTTACTGACTTCCAACGCATTTTTCTCTTTATTGAAGCGATTGCGCGTGCGATCCGATAAAAAACGCACGGTCTGCTCTTCCAACTGCTTTTCTAGTTTATCGGCAGTAAAGGCTTCTTCCCGCAGCATAGGGCAACCAATAGAAGCACAGTTCACGGCGTAGTGCACCCGCACCTCATCGTAGCGCCCAGGCGCGCGCAACATTTCATGCTCCACAGCATCCAGCGAAGTCGGGTTCCCCAGTAGGGTAAAGAACTTACGCTTCCAGCGGTTATCAAAGAACTCGTTCCCAATATCCTTAATCGATTTAACAGGATAATTGCCAAGAATCAGCTCAAGCGTGTAGCCGTTGTAGGCGTTAATCAAAAATGCCATCTGTTGGGTTTTGCTATATCCATCAAACTCTGCCTTCTTCACCGCAGAGAGTTCGTCTAAATAGCCCTTAAGCGTGGCTCGGTCTTTTGCGAATTCGGAATAGCGCACTTGCGAGACTTTCCCCCCCTGCTGCACGACGACGTGCTTTTGAAGTAGCGAATCAAACGCTTTGTGCGTGTGGTCCAGCGCCCAAGATTGCACACTAAATACGAGAGTAACCAGACCAAAAAAAATGCACTTCATATTAAATTTTCCTTCAAATTTCATTAAATACCTGCGGCGTAAAAGGGCCACTTTTTCGGCAATATCTCCCAAAATTTTGGCCACTTCTACGTAACGTAACTGCCGGACGTTTGGTTTAACCCAACCGCCAAGCGTGAAACTTTTTCACCCAAGCGAGCAATTTTTCGGGTTGATGTGCCCGCTTCCAATTCCCAGCAGCGTATTTGTTCGCTTCAGCCATCGTCGGGTAGGTGTGAATCGTGCCCAAAATCTTGTTCATCCCGAGCCCATGTTTCATGGCTAGTACGTACTCGGCCAGCAAATCACCAGCGTGCTCCCCAGCAATCGTTACGCCCAAAATTTTGTCTTTGCCCGGTACGGTTAATATTTTCACCAAACCGTGCGCTTCGCCGTCAGCGATTGCGCGATCGAGGTCGTCAATTCCGTAGGTGGTCACTTCATAGGGGATGCCTTTTTCTTTCGCATCTTGCTCGTTTAAACCCACACGGGCGACTTCAGGATCAGTGAATGTAGCCCACGGAATTACGCGGTAATCCGCCTTAAATTTCTTAAACGTACCAAAAAGTGCATTCACTGCCGCGTACCATGCTTGGTGGGCGGCCACGTGGGTAAATTGGTAAGGCCCAGCCACATCGCCTACTGCGAAAATATTTGGATAAATTGTTTCCAAATAATCGTTGGTTTCAACGGTTTTATTTTTGTTGAGCGGAATGCCTAGCTCTTCCAGACCATAACCCGTTACGTTCGGACTGCGCCCCACGGCTACGATAAGCGCGTCGAACGGCACACGCACATCTTTGCCCTCGTTTTCCGCAATCAAAATCTTTTCACCGTTTTCCACAACGAATTGCTTTGCTTTGTGGTTCACCAAAACGTGTACACCTTCTGATTCAAATTTCTTCTGCACCATCGCGGAAAACTCTGGGTCTTCCCGCACCATAATGCGCGGGGCCATTTCTACTTGGCTCACCTGCGCGCCGAAGCGCGCGAAACATTGGGTTAGCTCCGAACCAATCGGCCCGCCACCTAACACGACAATCCGCTTGGGCAGTTCGCGCAGGCTCCACACATTATCGGAAGTGAAGTATGGAATTTGATCAATGCCGGGAATAGGCGGGACAAAAGGCCGTGCGCCCGCCGCAATGATGATATTTTTGGTGGTGAGCTTCGACACATTACCCGCTGCATCGGTAATTTGCACTTCGAACGGCGAGAGGATTTTTGCCGTGCCGGTTTTGCATTCCACACCCAAATCGGTGTACCGCGCGATGCTATCGTGCGGCTCAATTTCTTCAATCACATGTTGCACGCGTTCCATTACATCGGCGAACTTAAACTCCGCTTTTGCTGAGGCAATACCAAACTCTTTCGAGCGGGACATATGCGACAGCAACTTTGCAGAGCGAATGAGCGCTTTCGAAGGTACGCAGCCCGTGTTCAAGCAATCTCCGCCCATTTTGTGTTTTTCAACCAGGGTGACTTTTGCTTTTACCGCCGCTGCAATATAGGCGGAAACCAACCCGCCTGAGCCTGCGCCAATGACCACAATATTGCGGTCAAACTTTGCGGGCTTAGGCCACTTCGCGTACACCTTTTTGGCGTTAAAGAAATCCATGACTTTGCGCATGAGAAGCGGTAGCAAACCCAAAATTACAAACGAAAGCAGCAACCCTGGCGATAGGATGCCGCGCAAGGAGGTAATTTTCCCGAGTTCTTGACCGGCGTTCACATACGCGAGCGTGCCAGGAATCATGCCAATTAAGCTCACCCAAAAATACTTAAACACCGGCATTGAGGTCAGGCCCATCGCGGTGTTGATGAGAAAAAACGGCATCACCGGAATTAAGCGCAATCCAAATAAGTAAAACGCCCCGTCTTTTTCGACCCCCGCGTCCACCGCTTTGAGCTTCTCACCGAATTTGGATTTGATAAAGTCCCGAAACAAAAAGCGGGTACCGAGGAACGCAAGCGTGGCCCCGATGGTGGCCGATACCACTACGATGGCCGAGCCTTTCCACAAACCAAAGAGCGCGCCGCCCAGCAACGAAAGTAAACCCGCAGCGGGCAGCGCGAGCGCTGTAAACAGAATGTAAATGCCCGCGAAAGAAAGCATCGTTTGCGTAGGGTTTGCCTCTACGCTGGCTTTGAGCGTGGCCTGCTGGGCTTTTAGTGCATCAAGGCTTAAGTATTTTCCAAGATCGAAGACAAAAAACGCGGCAATTGCGCCAACGATTAACAAGCCAAGTAAGATTTTTATAGGTTTCATGTAGTGTTTTCCGGTCGCACGCTTGGCTGCGACATGAGCGAATTCGCCAATGTTCGCAAATTCGTTACAGATACGCAGAAAGTTGAAGTTTGGATGTCTAACCGTATAAACGCAATAGCCAGCGCTTTACAATCACCCCCATGACTAATAAACCTCCTCGCGCCTATGCGGTGCGGCAATCGAAAGTACATGGGCGCGGCGTGTTTGCAGCACGGGATATCGCCCGCGGCGAACAAATTTTGGAGTATCGGGGCACGCGCACTACCTTCACCGAAGCGCGCGAGCACGACCTATCCGACCCGAACGATGCCTTCCACACCTTCATTATGGAAACCACCGACGGCACCGTGATCGACGCTGGGCGCAAGGGCAATGCCGCGCGCTACATCAACCACTCGTGCGATGGCAACAGCAAAGCCTTCGAGGAAGAAGATGGACGCGTATTTATTTATGCCCGCCGCAAAATAAAGGAAGGCGTGGAATTGAACTACGACTACGGCCTGACCTATCCGTTCAAGCTTACCAAAAAAGCCAAGGCGGCATTCGCCTGCCGGTGTGGCGCAAAAAAGTGCCATGGATCAATGTTATCGGAGGCAAAGTGATGCACATCCTAATCGTTTTTTTAGCGCTAATTTTCGGGAGATATTCCGAAATTTATGCTCAAAATGCGCCGCAGGTTTCTGCTGTGCAAAGCGTAGCGAAGGTGGATTTAAACCGGTATTTAGGTACGTGGTACGAAGTGGCCGCCATTCCCCAATACTTTCAGCGCAAATGCATCGGCAACACCAGTGCTACGTATTCGAAAGCAGAAGAGGACCGCATTGAGGTGAACAATCAATGTAAAACCGAAGCGGGCGACAGCATGAACGCGAGCGGACGGGCACGCGTAGTAGATAAAGAGAGCAACTCGAAGCTCGAAGTCACGTTTGTTAAGCTTTTTGGTGATTGGCGCTTTTGGATTGGCGGCGATTACTGGGTGATTGGTCTAGAAGAAAACTACCAATGGGCGGTCGTGGGCCACCCTTCGCGCAAGTACGGGTGGGTTCTTTCGCGGTCGCGCGCGCTCTCGCCCGAAGCGTGGAAAGCGGTAGACGCTGTTTTGGAAAAGAACGGTTACGATCGCTGCACGTTGCTCATGTCCCCGCAAACGGGTGGCGACGAGCGTAAAGTGCCTTTGTGTCAGCGGTAAATTGAAAGCCCCCTCTCCCTCTGGGAGAGGGTTGGGGTGAGGGAACTCTCTCCGCATCACGAAGAACTTAACCACACGCATCGTGCCCGATCCCCTCCCCCTACTCGAAGTCCCCCCACCCGACATCAGCGCCTGGGAAACCGGCAACACCGGCCTCCCCTACGTCTGGACGTTTGACTCGCGCACGCCCGGCCCGCATTGCGCGGTCGTCGCCCTCACCCATGGCAACGAGTATTGCGGCGCGTACGCGCTCGATGCCCTCCTGCGCGCAAACACCCGCCCCGAGCGGGGGCGCTTGAGCTTCGTCTTTTCAAATGTGGAGGCGTTTTTAAGTTTCGATCCGAAAGCACCATTTAAAAGCCGCTACCTCGATGAAGATTTCAATCGTGTGTGGGACGAAGCCACGCTCGATGGCCCGCGCATGAGCCGCGAACTCGCCCGCGCCCGTGCGCTGCGGCCGTTTTTCGATACGGTAGATCATCTGCTCGATCTACATTCCATGCACGAAGCCTGCGCCCCGCTTTTGCTTTGTGGCACAACGAAAAAGGGCCTCGCTCAGGCGCGCGCTTTAGGCGCACCCGAACACATACTAATCGACGCAGGACACGCCGCCGGAAAGCGGCTATTCGACTACGCCGATTTCGGCGCAGACGCATCACCGAAAACTGCGTATTTGGTGGAATGCGGGCAACATTGGGCGAGAAGCTCTGTTGCGGTTGCCCACGACGCTGCTGCCCGTTTTTTGGGGAGATATTGCCTAAAAAATACCGCTTTTGCGCCGCAGGTATTAGCAGAAAAGAGCGCGCAAAAGTGCATCGAAGTCACCCACGCCATCACCGCCAAACAAAGCGGACAGTTCCAGTGGACGAAGAAGTGGGAAGGGCTAACAGTGGTGGAAAAAGCAGGCACGCCGCTCGCCACCGAAGCAGGAGAAACGATTGTTACGCCCTACGACGACTGCGTACTCATCATGCCCGCGCCCGAGCCCATTTCAGGGCAAACCGCAGTGCGATTAGGGCGTTTGGTTTCTTTGTAGGAAACCGTAAGGTGCATTCATAATGAACCCACCTCAGATTTTTGTTCCCAGAGTTCGCAGAGCAAGTTTGATCGCTTAGCGATTAGGTTTTGTGGGTGCGTTATGGACGCACCTTACGCGTTACGCGTTGGAGTTTGATTTTTTAAAAAAGATTACCTAGAACGCACTTTAGGCGTTGGCTTTCGTCCTGATAACTTACTCGAAACAACACATGACTAAACCGTACCAAGCTCGTGAGATCGACTTTAAATCTGCGCGTGATTTTGTTCAAGCGCTCCTCCCCACAAACGATATCTGGAGAGACTGGCCGTTAAAGGACTGCATTTATCGAGGGCAATCAGAAAGCACTTGGAGGCTGGAGCCGAGCGCGATGCGAAATTCCGCTCGCACCGATCGAGATCAACGAACATTTGAACAAACCCAACTACGCCTCTTTTGGGTTGAGTGCGACAAACAAGGACTCACAATTCCCAACGATAGCATCGAACTGAGAAAGTTGTGGCTTTACTCAAATGCGCCAACGCTATTTTCAAAGTTTCATACAAATACAGACGTTGCCAATGCGATCCGGCAAAAACTCGATTGCTGGCCACCCGAGAGTCTATTGCCATTGTTAGCCGTCGCACAACACCATGGGATCAAAACTCGTTTACTCGACTGGACGCGCCTCTCGTTTGTTGCGGCGTACTTTGCTGCAAGAGGCGTAGCAAATAGAAAGGAGATCAACACATCTGATGCAAGGCTCGCAGTTTGGATTTGCAACAGCGCAGTCCTAAACGGAGAATTTTGGCTTCCAACAACTCACCAGCGACTACAGATGGTCGTCCCGCCCAGATCGATCGACTCTAATCTTCATTCGCAGCATGGTGTCTTTACACTTTCAACTGAAAATCAGGGTCATGCGTCCTTGTTGGACGAAAAACAAGCACCCAACTTAGCATTCGACGAAATCTTTCTCGAACAAATTGGACTCTATAAAGAGCATTCAATTGATCTAAGTGTTTTGAACGCAATTGCATCAAACTCGATATTAACAAAGCTCACACTAATCCAAACGGAAGCACCGAAGCTATTAGAGATTCTTGATACCTTAGGCTTTTCAACTACGACATTATTTCCGGGATTTGATGGTGCAGCGAAAGGTGTTCAGTAAGTTGAGGCTCGCGCGCCGTAATTTTTGGTAGAAATCGCTTCTCGCCGAGCGCAGGCACAAAGGAAACTAGATGAGAGAACGATTGAACACTCCCTGCTTCCTTGAATTAGCTACGACGCGAAATTTACATCTCGCAAGAGATAAACGTCAAAAATTGCTTTTTTGCGCCGCACGTTTTTAAATTTTTTAGCTCTTCTGCCACTCCGAAATCACCGAATCCAACAACACCTTGGCAATCGACAACCGCGGTGGCAAATCCGGCAAAACATCCCCTGGTCCGAACCATTTCGCATCGGCAATCTCTTCCGGTTGCGTCACGATTTCTCCACTCAAATATTCCGCTGTAAATGCGATCATGAGTGAGTGTGGGAAGGGCCACGCTTGGCTGGCGACGTATTTCAGATTGCCGACTTTCAATCCCACTTCTTCGAACACTTCGCGGTGCACCGCTTCTTCAATGCTTTCGCCGATTTCTAAAAATCCGGCGAGTGCGCTGTAGCGGTTCGGTGGGAAGGTGACGTTCCTTGCGAGCAATACTTTTTCGCCTTTTTTGATGAGCACCATCATCGCGGGCGAGATGCGCGGGTAGGCCGAAAAGCCGCAGCTAGGGCATTTGATGCCACGCTCGCCTTGAATGCGCTCGGTGGCCGTGCCGCATACCCCGCAGTAGCGGTGGGTGCGTGCCCAATTTTGCAGTTGAAATGCGCGGCCTGCCACAGCAATCTCGGCATCGCTCCACACGCCCCAGAGCGTACGCATGCCGCGGAAGGTGTGCCCAGGCGGCGGGTTGACTTCTTTATCCACAAACCGCACCGCATAGTGGGTTTCATCGAGCTTGCCGACCCACTCACTTTCGCTGGAGATATTGTCTAAAAGTGCCACATTTTGCGCCGCAGGTATTCCCCCTGTTTCGAGCGTGAGCACTTCGCTGCCACGGAAAACGAGCGTCACCACGTGCGCTGTGGAGTCTGGCGCGGATACAAAGGCTTCGAAATTTTCTGGGGTGCGGAGCATATTTTGTCTTGACGATTTTTGCTTTGAAACATTTAAAGGAGCGGGGAAATAGTTCCCCCACCCTAACCCTCCCCCGCTGGGGGAGGGCATTTACGGGACGAGCATAATTACGCCAACTTCAGCGGCAAATTGCGCAAACGCTGCCCAGTCGCCTGGGCAATCGCGTTCGCCAGCGCAGGCGCGAGCGGGGGCTCGCCGGGCTCGCCCACGCCGGTGGGCGGCTCACTGGACGTGACGATATGCACTTCCACGTTTGGCATCGCATTGATGCGCAACATCGGGTAATCGGTGAAATTACTTTGCTCCACAAGACCCTCTTTGAGCGTGATTTTCCCGTGCAATGCAGCGGAGAGCGCGAAGCCAATGCCGCCTTCCATTTGCGCGCGCACCACATCGGGCGTAACGGCTACGCCGCAATCCACGGCGCACACGACGCGATCAACCTTAAACGTTTTATCGGCATTGACTGTCACTTCCACTACTTGCGCAACAAAGGTTTTGAACGATTCGTGCAAAGCAATACCCCGACCGCGCTTTGCGCCGCCCACACTGGCTGCCAGCGGCGAATTCCACCCCGCTTTGTCTGCCGCTAACTGCAGCACGGCGGCGTGGCGCGGATGTTTTGCGAGCATGGCGAGCCGGAAAGCAAGCGGATCTTTGCCTGCAGCGTTGGCCAGTTCGTCAATCATCGTTTCTGTTGAAAACGCGGTGTGCGTGCTGCCCACCGCGCGCCACCAGAGCACCGGCACGGCGTTGCTCGTGGTGTGCAGTGATACGTTTATGTTGGCAATGGCGTAAGGCAAATTGTCTGCACCTTCTACGCTGGTGTTGTCCACCCCATCTTTAATCGTGAACGCTTCAAACGCGGTACCTTTCATAATGGATTGGCCAACGATGCGATGCTGCCAGGCACTAACGTTGCCTTTATCGTCGAGCGCTGCTTGAATACTGTGGACGTACGCTGGGCGATAGCGACCACCCTTGATATCGTCCTCACGCGTCCAGAGCAAGCGCACCGGCGCTTTCACGCCGTTTTTGCCTAACGCTTTCACCACTTCTGCGCATTCCACTAAATAATCGGAAGCCATGTTTGCCCGCCTGCCGAAACTGCCACCGGCAAACATCGTGTTGATCTTCACCTGCTCGGGCTTTACGCCGAAAACCGCGGCCACGTTGCCTTGATCCATTGTTTGAAATTGGCTGCCAGCCCACACCTGCACGCCAGCTTCGGAGGACTCAATCACGCAGGAGAGCGGCTCCATCGGAGCGTGTGCAAGGTAGGGAAATTCAAACGTTGCTTCAAGGGTTTTCGCACCCGCTTTTAATGCTGCCGTGGCATCGCCGGCTTTTTTCGCAATGGCTGCGCCCTCCGCTTTTGCCGCCAGCGCGCGGTACTCCGCCATCATCGTGTCGGAAGAAACTTTCGTGGCGCTGGAATCGTCCCACGTCACGACTACCACATCGCGGGCTTTTTTGGCGGCCCAAAATGTGGTTGCCACAATCGCCACGCCTTGCGGGATTTCTACAATCGCGCGCACACCGGCCATGCCTTGCGTTTTCGCTGCATCTATAGAAACCACGCGCGCGCCAAATCGGGGCGGACGCGCGATGACAGCGGTGAGTTGGTTGGGCCGTTTTACGTCAAAAGCAAACTTGGCTTGTCCGTTCACTTTATCGCGCGAATCTAAGCGCGGCGCGGTTTTGCCGATAATCGTGAAATCTTTTGCGTCTTTCAACTTCACATCGGTTGGCACCGCAATGCCCGCCGCTTTCCCTGCCATTTCGCCAAAACTTGCGCGCTTAGCCCCGCCGGAGATCACACCTTTAACTACGCTGATTTGCCCGACGGGGATATTCCACTCCTTTGCCGCTGCGGCAACGAGGACGGCCCGCGTTTGCGCGCCGGCTTTACGCATTTGTTCGTAACTATTTGCAATCGAAGAGCTGCCACCCGTGCCCTGCATGGGGCCCCAGCTTAAGTTGTTGTAGAGTGTGGCATCGGCAGGGGCCGATTCGGCGCGCATTTGCGACCAATCGCAATCGAGCTCTTCAGCAACCAGCGCACACAAACCAGTGTAGGCGCCCTGCCCCATTTCCAAGTGCTTTACGAGCACCGAAACAGAGTTGTCGGCGTGCACACGCACAAAGGCATTTGGGGCGAAATTGGGGGAGATAATTGCCTGGGTGTGCCCTTTTTGCGCCGCAGGTATGAATACGCCGATGGATAACAGCGCGGTGGATTTTAAGAATTCGCGTCGGGAAGTTGTCATGATCGTTCTCCTTACGCTTTCTTTTTAGGCACTGCGGGCGTTGAAGGCTTCGGTGGAACGCTTGTAGGGGCGGCGCGCGGCGCAGAGGCCATTTGCGTCGCTGCATCCTTAATTGCCGCGCGGATGCGTTGATACGTGGCGCAGCGGCAAATGTTGCCCGCCATCGCTGCATCAATATCCGCATCGGTTGGCCGTGGGTTTTTAGTAAGCAACGCGGTTGCAGACATGATTTGCCCGCTTTGGCAGTAGCCGCACTGCACCACATCGTGTTTCACCCAAGCAGCTTGCAGCGCACGCGCCGCTGGGCCTCTTATGCCTTCGATAGTGGTAATTTCTACCGCTGCGGGTAGCGCTGAAAGCGGCGTAGAGCAGGAGCGCGTGGCAACGCCATCGACATGAACGGTGCACGCGCCGCACGCCGCGATGCCGCAGCCATACTTCGTGCCGGTCAAATCCAGGTTGTCCCGCAAAAACCAAAGTAGCGGCGTATCGGCCGCGTATTCCGTACGGATCTCGGTTCCGTTCACTAAAAACACTGCCATCGCATTCACCCATTTATAAAGTTGACTTGATTTTAGAGGCAGCGCGTGGGCAGCAGTTCCGACAGCTTTTGAGGTGCACAAGAAAAAAATAAAAAAAGCGCCGCAGATTAAAAACCTGCGGCGCAATTTGGGCACTTTTTACAACTTATCTCCTGAATTTTTGCCTTGCAAAACCTAGCAAGCTCAGGCTCAACAGCCAGAGCAACCATCCGTTGAGGGTAGTCACATTCAGCTCTTGGTACGGTGTAATCTGCGCGCTCGCCACGCCTGTATTGTTGGCGGTGATCACATCCCCACCGCCCGAAACCGATGCGGTGTTGATGAGTTCGCCCAGCGATACGTTGCGAGCAATCGCGGCATTTACGGAAAGCGTTGGGTAACGCGCGCCAGCCGCCAACACATCACTGCGACGGCAGGTCAGCGTTTGCACTGCCACGGTGCAAGCCCAACCGTTTATCGTTGGTGCGGCTGGCAACGTTACGCTTAAGCCGGCGGGCAACGTGTCAGTGATCACCACTTCGCCCACGCTTGCTGCACCGCCGATATTGCTCACCACGAATTCGTAGGTGATCGTGTCGCCCTGCCGCGCACTAGAGCCCGACCGTTTCGCTAAGGTTAAGTCAGGACCCTCCGCGGGCACGGATTGTGAGGCGCTATTGTTGCGGTCATCAGAATCCGGCGTGGTGCTTGTAACGGAAACTGAATTGGTCACCACGGTGCCTGGCGCGGCGTAGCGGGCTTTGATCGTAAGCGTAGTCTGCGCGCCATTAGCCAAATCGCCCAAAGTCCAAATGCCAGTAACAGGGTTAAACGTCCCTAAGCCTACCGTACTGCTGTCATACGCTAAGCCTGTAGGCAAGCGCTCGACCACGTTTACGCTACGCGCGGTGCTCGGCCCTGCGTTAATTACTGTGATCGTGTACGTCAACAGCTCATTGGCAGCGGGCTTGGTTTGATTCACCGTTT
Organism: Betaproteobacteria bacterium; assembly: GCA_031376405.1. GTDB lineage: Bacteria > Pseudomonadota > Gammaproteobacteria > Burkholderiales > Casimicrobiaceae > JANMDS01. The sequence continues at coordinate 8,489 of JANMDS010000147.1, read as the reverse complement.
TGGTAATGCTCAAGTTTGCCCATTGCGGCGTAATGAGTACTTGCGATTGATCGTTGGTTGTGACCGGATCAAACTGATCAAGTTTGATAATTTTTGCAGTGTTTGTTACCGGCAGATCGCCCGCAGCAGTCGCCACAATCGTGAGGGTTACTCTGCCTGCGTTAGCGAGCGCCGGCACAGCCCATTTGCCCGAGGCGCTCACATAGGTGCCCGAGGTTGCGCTTGCGCTCACGAGCGTGAGCCCGGCTGGTAATGCGTCTACCACTTCGACATTCGATGCAGGATCGGGTCCGAGATTTTCCAAGTCAATCGTAAAGGTCACGTCGGTGCCACGATTCGGCGTTACAGAATTAGCCGATTTCGTAATTTTGAGGTCTGCGATTTGTGAAGGCACGGCAATGCGTGAGGTATTGTCTGCCGGATCAGGATCGAACTGGTCGGCGACCACGTTCGCAGTATTCACCACTACGCCGGGCCCGTTGTAAACAACACTAATAGTAAGCGTTGCAACACCTGCATTGGCAAGCGCACCGACATTCCACTGCCCCGTCGCCGCGTCGTAAATGCCAACCGATGCATTCGCGTTGGTAAATGTGAGCCCCGCTGGAAGCGCGTCGGAAATGCGCACGCCTGTAGCGGCATCGGGGCCGTTGTTGGTAACCGTTACGGTATAGGCTAACGCCTGCCCTGGAATTGGATTGGCGATGCTCGATAACTTCTTTACGGCGAGGTTAGAGACTTGCGGTGTGATATCGACAACTGACTGATCGTTTTCCGAGGCTACCCCGTTGTTCGGCGTTGAGTTTGGATCGAACTGGCCGCTGCTCACCACTTCCGCCACGTTTTGCTTCACGCCACTCGACCGCACGCGGGCGCGAATCGTGAGTACTGCACTTGCATTCGCTGGGATGGTTCCGATGTTCCACAAACCTGTTATCGGATCGTATGCCCCCTGCCCTTCAACAGCGCTCACATATTGCAAACCGGATGGCAAGGCATCGCGCGCCACCACTCCACGCGCAGGATCTGGCCCCGCATTGGCTACGCGGATTGTAAATACGATTTCGCCACCGACTTGCGGACGGTTGTTGTCTACTGTTTTGGTTAGCGATAAATCCGCAATTTCGGCGGGCACTGACGCCGATGCAGTGTTGTCTGCAGCAACCGGGTCCGGCAAGTCACTGTTCGCAGTAGCGGTGTTAATGACTTTCACACCGTTGGCAACGTACGTCGCTTGAATTTCTAGTGTTTCACGCGCACCGGAGGCAACTGTTCCAACTGTCCAAACGCCTGTACCCACGTTATAGCTGCCTGCAGAGGCGGTAGCAGCCACGAAAATTAATCCTGGGGGCAAAGTATCTGTAACGTTCGCGCCCGTTGCGGGGCTGTTCCCGCTATTGACTACGGTCAGCGTGAAGGTGACCAACTCGTTATTCACAGGCTGTGGATTATCGACCGCTTTGCTCAACCGTAAATCGGCGTATCGCGGAGTGAGCACAACCGAGGCTTGATCGTTTTCTCCGACTGCGCCATTGTTCGGGGTAGAGTTTGGATCAAACTGATCGCTCTTGGTGATTTCAGCCGAATTGGAAATGGTGGACGTGCCCGTTACTTTCGCAACGATCAAAAGCGTAGCCGCACCTGCATTCGCTACGCTGCCAACCTGCCAGTTGCCTGTGAGCGCATCGTAACTTCCTTGCGAGGGCGTTGCAGATACCAAGCTCAAACCCGCAGGAAGCTTATCGCGCGCTACGATGCCTGTTGCTGCGTCGGGTCCTGCGTTGCGCACAGTAATTGTGTACATGACGTTGCTTCCGAAAAGCGGCGTTGCGTTATCGATAGATTTGGCGATAGAAAGATCAGCAATCGACGCAGGCACACTCACCATTCGGGTGTTGTCAGACGGATCAGGATCAGGAAGCGGGCTTGTCACCGTTGCGGTATTGGCGACCGCGGCGCCAGTTGCGCTGTAACGGGCTCGCACTTTAAGCGTGGCTTGTGCACCATTGGCGAGTGCTCCAACGGTCCAAGTAGGGGCAGCGAAACTGCCCTGCGACGACGTCCAATCAACGAACGTTAAACCTACGGGCAGCGCTTCGGTAACCGTTGCGCTCAGCACTGCGCTCGGCCCATCGTTGGTGACGGTTACGGTGTAAGTCAAGATTTCGCCGTTAACAGGATTTGGATTATTTACCGCCTTCGATAAGCGCAAATTGGCAGCGACTGGAACGACATCCACAGCAGAGGTATTTGTACTTTGATCGGGATCGAACTGATCGCCGCGCACGTTTGCAACGTTAGTAACCCGCGCGGTGCCGGTTACGGTTACATCAATCGTGAGCGTTTCTACCGCCGCGTTTGTAAGGTTTCCAATCGTCCAGAGTCCCGAAATTGGATCGTACATGCCAACCGATGCGCTATGGGAAACATAGGTAAGCCCTGATGGCAATAAATCAACAAGCTTAACGCCACTTGCACTATCCGGGCCTGCATTGGTTACAACGATACTGAAGCGTACGGTTATGCCCAAGTTTGGCGCCGCAGTATCTACTGTTTTTACGACCTTGAGATCAGCAATTTGTGAGGGGATGTTCACCGTCGCTTTGTTATTCGTGGTGACGGGATCAAACGTGGCAGACGACGCGGTGGCAACGTTACTAAGCCCAGCAGGCCCAACAAACGTACCGTTCATGGTCAATGTTGCAGAAGCACCATTTGCGAGCGTGCCGACTGTCCAAAGCCCAGTGGCCGCAACGTAATTGCCCACGTCTGCCGCTGCGCTGTTGAGCGCGTAGCCCGCAGGCAGCGGATCGGACACAACGACGGATTGCGCGCTATCTTGACCGTTATTGGTCACCCGGACTACGAACTGTAATGCCGCGCCCGGTACTGGGTTGACCGGGTTTGCTTGCTTAGTAACACTTAAATCTGCTTGCAAACCGCTCACGCTGGCCTGGGCCTGATTGTTGCCGGAATTATCAAGTTGATCGAGACTGGTGATCGTAGCGTTATTGGTATAGGGCCCACGACCGGAAACACGCGCGGAGATCGTTAGCGTTTCTTGCGATCCGGGGGCAATGGAAGCGATCTGCCACACGCCTGAAGCGTCGCTGTAAGTACCCGCGCTTGCAGCCGCGCCGACAAATGCCAAACCAGCGGGCAACAGATCATCAACACGTACTTGGGTGGCCGAACTCGGACCCGCGTTACTCACAACAACAGTGAACGTTACGGTATCGGCCACGTTTACCGTCGCCCGGTCCACCGTTTTAGTGATGCCCACTTCAGCACGCTGTGGTGTGATCGTAACGGTTCGGGCGTTATTTCCAGAATTCAGATCGATTTGCGATGGATTCGATGCTGTGGCGGTATTGTCTTGAGCTACAGCGCCCGTCATGCGCGCCTCTACGGTAAGCGTGGCGGATGCGCCCTTCGCCAGCACGCCCACCGTCCAAGTTGGCGACACGTATGCACCTTGACTCGCAGCGGCGGAAACCAGGGTAAGCCCAACGGGCAAAGCGTCATTCACACTAACGGTTGTAGCGGCATCGGGTCCGTTGTTCGCTACGGTGATCGTGAACGTTACAACCTCGTTCGGTTTTGGGTCGTTGGTGCTTGCGGTTTTTGTAACGGCAAGATCAGCGATCTGCGAAGGTACGCTAACGCTTGCCGTGTTGTTGCCCAAGTTGATATCTGGCTGATCCACCGAGGCGATGCGTGCGGAATTCAATGCTGGGCCCGGGCCGGTAAACGTAGTGTTAATTTGGATCGTGGCGGTAACACCGTTTGTGATAGAGCCGATCGTCCACAAACCACTGACCGCATCGTATTGCCCTACCGGTACCGAACTCACATAGGCAAAGCCGGAGGGGAGTGGGTCGAGGACGGTAACGCCTGTAGCGTCGGAGACACCCAGATTTCTCACCGAGAGCGTAAATGCAACGGACTGCCCGATGGTAGGCGCCACAACGGAAATAGTCTTCTCCATGAAGAGATCGACATAAATCGGCGTGACTGTAACGATTGCTGAATTGTTTGCCGGATTGGTCTCGTATTGGTCTTGACCGATTAGCTTTGCAGTATTGGTCTGCGCAGTCGTTGCTGTAAGCTTCGCGGTGATATCGAGCGTAGCCGAGCCGCTGGCCGGAATTGTGGGAATGAACCATAGCCCGGTAGCAGAAGCGTACGATCCAGCGGACGCAAGGGACGAAACAAACTGTAATCCTGCGGGCAACACATCGGATACTTTTACGTTAGTTGCCGCATCGACTGCACTGGCATTGGTAATCGTAATTCGAAAGGTTGCATCATCGCCTACTCGCACTTGCGCGCTCGCAGGAGTGAGCACCGTTTTGGCAACGATCAAATCAATTTCTTTGGCACGAATGGGTGCTTTGCTCGTGTTATCCGCAGGATTTGGATCCGGGGTTTTCGATTCCACTTGCGCGTAGTTGGTGATTGTTGCGGCGGTGGTGGAAGTAAATGTGCCGTTGATCGTTAGCGTTGTGGACGATCCAGCGGCAAGTGCGCCTATTGCCCAGAGGCCGCTTCCACTATCGTAGCTGCCTTGCGTTGCGCTTGAAGCCGTAAATGCAATGCCAGCGGGAAGAAGATCGGTTACCGAAACAGCTTGCGCAGTGTCAGGACCCGCGTTTTTAACGACAATGGTGTAGCTGATCGGATCGTTTAAATTTGCAGCGTTAGGCGATGAAGTTTTAACGATGGACAAATCGGCTGATTTCGGTACGATGGTCACGGTAGAAATGTCGTCTTCGCCACCCTTCCCGTTCCCCGGAACTGAATCGGGATCGAACTGATCACTTTTTGTAATTTCGCCCGTATTCGAAATCGCCCTGGTGGTGTCTACCCGAGCCCTAATCTGAAGCGTCAACACATCGCGGGCAACAGCCGTTCCAACATTCCAGTCGCCCGAGGGCGCATCATAGATGCCCTGCGAAGGGGTGGCAGACACAAAACTCAAGCCTGCAGGCAGTAAATCGGCGACATGAACGTTCGTCGCGTTTGCTGGCCCCGCATTAGAAAGTGTCAACGTGAAAACGACTTCACTGCCAAAGTCTGGTGTGGGGTTATCAACCGTTTTAGTCAAACTTAAGTCTGCCACTTGTGAAGGCACTGTTTGCGCGGCACTGTTGCTGGATGGGTTAGGATCCGGCGTTGTGCTGGTGACCGTTGCCGTATTGGTGACTTGTCCAGGGCCGTTGTAAATCGCGTTTATCGTAAGGGTTGCGCTGGCATTCGCCGCGAGGGTTCCAATCGACCAGGTCGGTGTCACAAACGTACCAGGCGACGCAGAGGCCGAGGTAAAAGTTAACCCTGCTGGCTGTGGCTCGTTTACGCTCACGCCTGTCGCTGCCGTCGGGCCCTTGTTGATAACCGTAATCGTGTAAGTGATTGGCGCGCCAATCGATGGGTTCGGATTGCTCACCGATTTGGAAATTTGCAAGTCTGCTGATTGCGGGATGAGCGTTACGCTCGCGTAATCGTTTTCTTTCGGATCGTTGTTGCCCGGGGTCGAGTTTGGATCGCGTTGATCACTCGCTGTTACTTGCGCAATATTGCTCACTGCACTTAATGCATCGACTCTCGCGACAATGGTTAGGCTGGTGCTGGCCAAGGCGGCAACATTGCCAATATCCCATAGGCCAGTCGCGGGCGAATACGTTCCACCCGATGCGCTTTGAAACACCAAGCCCGCTGGCAAAAGATCGGTTACTTTTACGCCTGTTGCGTTATCTGGCCCATTGTTGAGCAAGGTCAACGTGAACGTAACGTTGCTACCCACGTTGGGCGAAGCGGTGTTCACCGCTTTGAGCAACTGCAAATCGGCAAGTTGGGAAGGTACTGAAACTGAGGCGGTGTTGTTCGCGCTAATGGGGTCTGGCGTTGCGCTGGAAACAGTTGCGGTATTGGTTGCACTTCCACCGTTAAATGTGGCGACCATCGTAAGGGTGGCCGTCGCGCCATTAGCAAGCGTACCGATAGTCCATGTTGGAGCAGCATAGCTTGTGCCGCTTGAAGCCGCCGCGCTAACAAAAGTCATCCCAGCAGGCACGGGATCATTGACATTCACTGCCGTCGCATCGCTAACGCCGCTATTGGAAACAGTAACGGTAAACGTCACATTCTGACCTGGAAGAGGGTTGACCGGATTCGCGATTTTTTTAACCACGAGATCGGCGCTGGAAGTAACCGCCACTGTCGCGTTGCCCGTGGCGGTGGTAGTGTCCCCACCCCCAATTACGTCTGCGGTGTTTGTGATGGGAGTCGGTGCGTTCTGCAATACCTGCACGGGAACCAAGATAATCGGGTACGTCGCGTTGGGGTTCAAAACATCGCTGCGTGTACAGTTGAAACTTGTTGCACCAGCGCTTCCGGTGCAAACCCAACCTGTGCCGGAAGGCGGAGCACTTAAAAGCAAACCGCTCGGTAGAGAATCGCTGACGGTGACGGTTGTGCCGTCCGTTTTGCCTGCCGATGCGCCGTTGGTTACTTCAATATTAAACATTGCGTTTTTCCCGCGCACAAATGCACCTACCGCTGTTTTTGCTACCGTTAAATCCGCGAACTTGATCGTATTGTTTGCTGAAGCGGTAACTGGGGCCGCGGCACCCCCACCGTCTACGTCAGCCGTCGCGGTATTCGCCACACTAACGGTTGCTTGATTGACTTTAACCGTAAACACAACCGTCGCGGATTCACCGGGATTGAGTACGCCAGCTGCGCGTCCGGCCGCATTGATAGGTGTTGCGCTGGCATACGGCATCGCGCCTGCGGTGTCGGCCATGCTCGCGCCATTCAAGGTGGTGGAGGCCGCTATATAGGTTGTTCCCGCCGGTATCGCGTCGGAAAGGGTTGATCCAGCAGTCACCGCCGTACCGGTATTGGTCGCTACAAGCGTATAGGTAAGGGTATCGCCTATGCTCACCGCGCCAGTGGGCGATACGGATTTGGTGAGAGCGAGACGCGGTACTTTTGTTTGCGCAGGGTTCGTAGTCACGCTTGAGTCAATCGTCGGAGACCCCGCACAACTTTGGTATTTGTAATCCCACTTAGCGCTGTTGTCGTATGCTGCCGTAGCGGGCGCGGCGGGGATGCTGTCCACACGCGCCCTGAAGGTCACGGTGTAAGTGTCCCCAGCAGAAATATCTGGGATGGATACGCCTGCGATCAAGGTCGGGTCTGACGCAGGTAAGTTAACAACTGCACCCGCAACGGCTCCCGTTTTTTGATACGAAAGCGATCCGGTTACAAAACTGGTACCGGCGGGCACACTGTCGCGAAACAATACGTTTGTCGCAAGCGCTGTTCCTGCGTTTTGCAAAGCCACGGTGTAGGTCAGAATATCCCCGACTTGCGCGGTAGTTTTGTCCACTGTTTTGGTGGTAACTGGAAATTTTGGTGCACCCACATCGACTTGAATGCCCAGCGCGTTAATCATGTACTGATCACCCGTCGTCGTACCCTGGGCGACCGCGCTGGTTTGCGCGGCAACGAGTTTGCTTGAAATATCAACGTTCGCAATGTCGTATCCTTGCCGACCAATTTGCGACGAGCCCGCCGCTTGATTGGATGTACCGAAGGTTCCACGCGTATCCAATGCGCCATTGCTTGCATTGATTTGGCTCGAGAAAAAATTCGTGACGTTGTTGTTCGGCCCCGAAACTAAGCCTGCCGCAGTGGCTAACGTTGCAGCGTCTTTTGCGAAACGCATCTCGTCACCGGTGATTCCGGAGTCGCCTTCAATGGCGCTCACCAGCAACCTGCCCGCTTGCGTTGGGGAGCTTGGCGTGCAAAATCCTGAAACGGTAGCCGCTGCGTTACCGCCGAGTTCACTGCCCACAAAAATACTCATCGCCCGTGCAGCAAGGCTCGATAGCTCATAAATTACCGCCAGCGTCCAGCCTCCGGTGTTCGCGCTCGGTGTCGAATCCGCCTGTGTCGCGGGTATCCCGCGCACACCCCACGTGCCGCCTGCCGTCACAATCGAAGTCACGTCTGCCGAGCGGGTGTAATAAAAGGGGCTATTGATCTGCTGCCGCGTTGCATCGTTCGCAGGGGGCACGCTTACCGTAGTGCCATCAGGCTTGAGTAATGTTACGGCATCATTCAGATTCGCCGTAACGTTTTCGCCGTTGTAGTTGTAGCTTCCACTCCAGATGAGCAGCGCTTTTTTTACGACCGCTCCTGCAGGGATATCGAGCGTGGCACAAGAGCCTCCGACCCGCCAGTTGGACGTTGTCCCCGCTGGGTAGGTTCCATCGGTGGAGGTGGTGTCGAGCGCACAGTTGTCGTTCACCTTCATGAACGTACCAATGGCACCGCTGGTGCCAGGCGCGTTGGTAGAGGCATTTTTGTTTAAACCAAGCGTATTTCCCGTAAATACCATCGCGCCGTTAGCAATGATGGGCGTTGGGGTGGTATTCACGTACGCCGCGTGCGATACCCATGAAATCAACGACAAAAAACAC
>JANMDS010000129.1:0-1731 GCA_031376405.1 Betaproteobacteria bacterium | reverse complement strand
AGCGGCGGGTTGAGCGCGAGCGCACGCAAGCATACTAAGCGCTCGGCGAGCTTGATCACCACCACGCGCACATCTTCAACCATCGCCAGCAACATTTTGCGAACCGACTCTAGCTGCTGCGCGCGATCTGCTTCGGTGCGGGAAGCAGAGGGCGTGTGGTGGATGAGCGCCATTTTTTGCACGCTCGCAGCGAGCGCCAAAGAGCGCGCAATTTCAGGAGATTTTCCCTGCAGCGCGCTGATTTGCGCCGCAGGTATTTCGATGAGCAGCGCGGCATCTACCGCCTCTTGATCGAGCCCGAGCGCATGCACAAGCTTAGCGATCTCATGGGTGCGCGCCGTGGCATATGCGAGCACTTCAGCACGTGGCGTTAAGCTTGCTTCGGTCGGGAGGGACTGGGTAATGGAAACCATGCAGTGATTTTAAGTGGCTTCGCCGCATTCATGCAGCGCGCTCCACTAGGCAAAAAAGCCGGAGCGTCCTTTTGGACGGCTCCGGCTAAGCCGTTACGAAGTAACGGGGAGGAGATCAAACCATTTGTGGGTTACAACCCAAGCTTTTTCTTAATCGAATCAAGCTCCGAGCGCATAAGCGCGTTGGCTTTTTCGAGTGCCACGATTTTTACGTCTTTCGCACGACTCTTTTGCGCTTCAACATCCAATTTTTGGTTCACCCCCTGCACCGCCGCGAGCGCAACGCCAGACACGTCCGAAGCGGTGATGTGACGATCATTTTCACCGAACCCAAACGCCGCCCAAAAATCTTGTGCCATGGGGCTCAAATGGCGACGACTCGTGCCTTTGAACTGCCAAGTTGAGAGTGGCAAGTTCACCACTTTTGAGAGCACATCTTTCGGTGAAATGGCTTTGATGCCGTCTTTCAAATTGCGATCCGACGAACAACTCCAGCTTGCGGAGCCGCCGGAAGGTAGCGAGCAGCCTGCGGTGGCGTCGCTGGCGTTGGCAGCAATGGTGGTTGCATCTACTTTGAACGATACGCCGCCTCGGGCGCGCACCGCGAATTGGTTGTTGGCAGTGGAGCGGAAAAGCTGCGTTGTCGTTGATGGTGTGCCATCGGGCGCATCTGCCCAGACGAACGCACCGTAATGGTCGATAGGTGTGGTAGCACCATCGTTGGTGGCTGCGGCGCGCCCGCCCGCAAAACTAAATGCGCCTGTCGCGCTGTTGCCCCACCCTCCGGAGACGGTCGCATACGAACCGGATGCGGAATTGGCCGCGCCGCCGCCTACCGTCGAACGATCTCCCGATGCAATATTTACCGAGCCTCCAGCGACAACCGAACGTATGCCAGATGCGGTGTTGCCTTGACCCGCGCCTACAAAGGCACGCTCGCCGGTTGCGCTGTTGCTAGCGCCAGCGCCGACGAATGAGCGCGTACCTGACGCGGTGTTGCCTTGACCGCCTGCTACGACGGATACACTGCCCGATGCGGTGTTCTGGAAGCCACCGACGATTGAAGAGTTATTGGCGTTTACTGGAATCGAATTTTGATACCCGCCACCAACGAAACCAGCGAAGGCAGCCACACTATTGGTGTGCCCCCCAACAATAGCGGCGTCATTCTGACTAATCGTGTTGGATGCTCCAGCGACAATCACAGAATTGAAGTTGTTCGTGCGGTTGTTGTAGCCCCCAACGATTGCCGAGCTCGATCCGGCCGTACCAATTTCATTCCAGCACGGTAGGTTGCTGACCGACGTTCCAGCTGTGT
>JANMDS010000508.1:0-2788 GCA_031376405.1 Betaproteobacteria bacterium | reverse complement strand
CCTCGCGCGCGGCGCGCATGGATGATCCTGCCGCATCGAAAATCGTAGGAAAAATGGAATTTGCGGTGGCACCCGCAGCGAAAGTGGGGGCGAAACCGGCAAGTCACCTCTGGTGGGATGGCGTCGTGATTCCCAAAAATCATGGGGGCAATGCAGATGCAATTTTTCAAGTTCTAATGGAAGCGCTCGATGAAGAGACTACCGTAAAGGGTAATGAAACCGCGGTGTGGATTCGTTCCGTTTACAAGCCAACTCGATTCGGCAGCGCGGTATCAGCCTCGGGGAAAGCCGGCGCGCCGATATGGCCCACTGAACCGTACTTTAATCTTGCGCATGCCGAACTTGGAAAAGTGCTCCCCGATGCCCTCAGCGGGCGTATTCCCATGCAAAAGGCGCTAGACAGTGCGGCAGCCGCGTACAGTAGCGCGGCAAAAGAGAAGGGATTTTTCCGATAATTTGTAGAAGTGGCTTAATTTGCGCCGCAGGTATTCCCAAAAATATCCCAAATAATGCGATTACCCACGTTTCTTTCTTTCATTTTTCCCTCGCTGAGTTTGTTACTAGGGCTATTGCTTGCGCCGCTTTTGATCACGTTCTATTTGTCAACGCAACACTGCAATTTAGCGATGGAAGAAGTAGTGGTTAGGGAGCAAACGCCATTTGGGGTGCAAGAGAACAAAACGATGAGAAGTAAGTTAGGCCCTGACGGCAAGGCGCTCACGATTTGTGCACCGGCATCGCTTTCGCACTACGCGAAGCTACTCGACACTGAACGGTTAGGCAACGCAATTTCATCTGGAAACTGGCGTGACATTCAGGCGATGGAATTTTGGGGGGCGATGGAGTTCACTCTTTTTTATGTGCTCGCCACTACGCCGTTTGTCTTGGGACTCGGTCTGCTGCTCGCGCTATGCGTAAACGCAAGCGTTGAGCGACTGAAATCTTTTTGGATCGCTGCAAGTTTGCTTCCGTTTGTGATTACGCCAGTGGTCGGCGCGCTAGCGATCAAGTGGTTATTTAAGGATAACGGTTTGATCCCGTATTTACTTTCTTTCATCAACGTTAATATTTTCTGGATGGCCGAGGCATGGAGCGCACGGCTTTTGATCGTGCTCTATGGCGCTTGGCACGTCGTACCGTTCGCGTTTATCGTACTGTACGCGGGGTTGCAATCGCTGCCGACTGAGGCAGTGGAGGCTGCGCATATTGATGGCGCAAACCGCTGGCAAATTTTGCGCTATGTCACGATTCCTCATTTGATGCCACTTATTGCGTTCATAACACTCATACATGTGATGGATGCGTATCGCGTGTTTGAGCCCGTGGTAGTGCTAACGCAAGGTACGTTTACCAAGAGCGTGCAATACCTGACCTACCATATTTTGATGAACGAAGATAACCCATCGAAGGCCAGTGCCGCGGCGGTATTAACCATTGTGGGCATCGCAATCTTGCTCATTCCGCTGCTCCGTAAAACCTGGAAAGAGTACCAACCAGCATGATCCGCACGCGTTCACTTTCGTGGCTTGCGTATGTTGTACTCACGATTTGGGTTGTGCTCGCCAGCTTGCCTGTGGTGTGGACGGCAATCATTTCTGTGCGCCAATATGTGGATGCGTTCTCGATACCGATCAAGTGGGTCGCACCGTTTACCTTCGAGCACTACAGCGCATTATGGATAGATCGCGGCTTCTACCGAAATTTCATCAACACCGCTATCGTCACCTGTGGCACGGTTGCCATTTCACTTACGGTGGGCTGCCTCGCTGGGTACGCTTTGTCGCGCTATAAGGGGCGCATCGGTTTTTGGATACTAATCATCGCCCTTATTTTCCGCTGCCTTCCGCATTCAACATTGTTGCCCGCATTTTTCACAATTTTCGACTCACTAGGTATTCGCAACACAACACTTACGCTCATTTTTGTGTTGGTTGCCATCAACCAACCGTTCACGATTTGGATGCTGCGGGCTTTTTTCGCTAACATTCCTCAAGAGTTAGATGAAGCTGCGCTAGTGGATGGGTGCACGCGGTTGCAAGCGTTTCGCCGCGTCATCATTCCGATTATGTGGCCTGGTGTAATCACCACAGGTTTGTTCTCATTTTTGCTGGCGTACAACGATTTTCTGCTCTCCTCCGCTCTTACCAATACCGATCAAGCCACAATGCCCGCTGCCATCGCCAACGCAATTACGGCGGAGAGCGAAGCGCTCCTGATGCAAGGCGTGGCGGGTGCGGTTTCGATCACCATTCCCATCATCATTTTGGTGGTGATTTTTCAAAAATATTTGGTCTCCGGACTCACGCAGGGTGCGGTAAAAGGATAACGCGATGACAAAAATAGTAACGCTTAGTCCCGACGAATGCGCGCGTCGCCATTTGAAGCGTGCAGACTACGTGCCTTGCACCGATGCCTTTATTGATTGCCGAATTCCAGGCTCAATGCCGAAAGAAAACTTTTCGATGATTGGCCCGGGCGTTTCGCAAAATCCTACACAAGTTATTAACCTGCGTGAGCCGCATGGATTTAACATTGGTGCCGCGGGGATGCATCCTGGCATTACTAACAATTTGCACTTGCATTTTTCAACTGAAGTGTTTGTCAACACATGCGGTCGGTATCTCTTGCGCTGGGGTGCCAAAGGCGATGAAGGCGAATTGGTGCTTGAGCTAGGCGATGTGGTGTGTATGCCCACATGGATTTTTCGCGGCTTCAGTGCGCTTTCAAATGATTACGGATTTTTAATGACGGTGCTAGGCGGTGACGATACCGGCGGCATCATCTGGAG
>JANMDS010000103.1:0-3283 GCA_031376405.1 Betaproteobacteria bacterium | reverse complement strand
GTTCGATAAGGAACGCGATATGAAAAATCTACGCGCAATCTCGTTAGGAGTGTTTTTACTAGGCGCAAAATTAATGTTTGCCCAGGGGTTAACTCCCGGCTCGATGCCTCCGTCCCCAGACGATTATCCTGAGGCTCCCGCCGGGAAGATTCGTTACGTAACACTTTCAGATCTGCCTAGCACTTGGCAAGATTTCTTTAGAAGAACCGAGATCGGCCATAACGAGCTTCGAAAAAAATCCATTGGTCTAGACCCCCGAATAAAACCCTCAGGTTCAATTCCTGTGGAGTTTATTGATAGTTACAAACCTTTTCTCTTAAATGAATTTTCCGCAGCAGATAAAGTCGGTGCTATCGCACAAGTAAAGTTACCGGAGTTGGCGCGGATGCGGTTTGATGGCTATTTGCCGCGGGCGCGTATGCCAGATCAGGGCATCGTAACCGTGGGTCGGGTTTGGAGAAATGAATCGATGCGAGTATTGTTTGAGGAGTGGGACTATGCACGCGCAGGCGTTGGTGTTGTCGTGCGCTCCGATCTTGCGTTGCACGATGTTCACGGAATTCCGGCACAGCTTGCAGCGATAGGTTCGGACGATGGTAAGCTTCTCGTGGCTTTCATTTGGACAACCTCAGCTAGAGGCTACAGTATCAATATCGAAGGTAGAACAGCCGACTATGAGAAGCTTACGCACTTTGCCCTAGAAATGGCGCGTTCAGTTAGCCTCGCGAGTCGATAATTATTCAATAGTTGGGACAAAAAGACCTGCAGCGCAAACCGACTACATTTTGCGCAACATTTCTCAAAAAAATATCCGGGAATTTTCAGGCGTCATAGGCAATCATAGCGACTCACGCTAACACCAACCAATCCCCGACGGAAGAAGTCGCAAGCGATCTCTTCGATTAGGTGAAGGGGGAGCCTACCCCGCTACATCCGCGCAAACAATTGCGCGTGCTGCCTGCTCACCGCAATCGTCTCCTTCCGGCCCTTCATTGTGAGCGTAACTTTACCGGACCAATCACGGTCTGCCTTGGCTACGGCGTTCATGTTTACCATCGTGCTGCGGTGCACTTGCACGAATTGTTGGGCGTCGAGTTGTTCGGATAACTCTTTCAAAGATATACGAATTAAGTGCTCAGCGTCTTCCGTAAATACGCTCACGTATTTATCTTGCGCTTGCAGGTAAATCACCTCGTCGGTGGGGACGATTTGCACGCTCTCGCCTAAACCGCAGCGCAGGTAACGCAATGTACCGCCACCCGATGTTGCGCCGCCAGAGGGAACAAAGCCAAATTGCGCAAGCGTTTGCAGCGCGGCGGAGAGTTGCGGAGCTATGTTTTCCTTGAGCTTGCGCTTAAGTCGCTCGACGGTGGCGGCGATTCGCTCGTCGTTGATGGGCTTCAACACGTAATCCACTGCATCCCGCTCAAAAGCTTGCACGGCATGTTCGCTATAGGCGGTGACGAACACCAAATGCACGCCCTCGCCCACGCGCTGCGCCACATCCAACCCCGTTAGGCCGGGCATGCGGATATCGAGAAACGCGATTTGCGGGGCTTCGCGTTCGATGAGAGCGAGGGCTTCTAAACCGTTCGCGGCCATGCCTACAATTTTGAGTTCGGGCCAAACCTTTGCGAGCGCATTTTTAAGCGCGATGGCGAGCGCTTCTTCGTCTTCGGCGATGATGGCAGTGGGTTGCATTGTTTTAAGTTCCAATCGGTAGTGTGAGGGTAATGGTCACGCCGCCGCCAAGCGTTTCGCCGATGGCGAGCTTGGCTTTTTCGCCACAGGTAGCCTTGAGCCGGGCCTTCAAATTGGCCAAACCCGTGCCGGTGGAAGCAGTATTCGCCGCGCCAAAACCCAAGCCGTTGTCGCGAATCTCAATGCGAGCGGCGTTGCCCACGACATGGGCTTCCACATCAATTCTTCCGCCTTCTATTTTGGGTTCAACGCCATGCTTAATCGCGTTCTCCACGAGCGGCTGCAACACCATCGGTGGCACCAGCACATGGCGGGCATCATCATCGGCGTTCACGCTGAACTCCAGCCGCGCACCCATTCGAATTTTCAGTATGCCCAAATAATTTTCCACGCCTGCGAGCTCGCGTCCGAGCGTGCTTACGTTATCTCGCGAACCCTCTACATTGTTGCGTAGAAGCCCAATCAGGCGCTCCACCATGAGCTTGGCTTTCGCTGGGTCTTGATCGATAAGCGTGGTAACGTGCGCCAGCGAGTTGTAGAGAAAGTGGGGCTCCACTTGAGCACGTAGGGTTTTAAGTTCTGCGGTGGCCAGCTCCTTTTTTGAGCGCTCGAGCTCGGCCTCGGCCGTTGCCGCGGTAGATTCCGTTTGCAAGCGGGAGTGGCTGGCTTGCATCACCAACAACACGATGGCCGAGATCACCATACAAAACACCGAAATCACGGCAATGTTCGCTGGCGTAAAGAGCCACACCCTCCAATTGGACCAACCCAAGAGCGCCGCTGCAATCGTGTAGCCAATCAACGTGCAGCCAATGGCGGCAAGCATATAGAGCGCGGTGATGCCCAATGAAGGCTTGCCGGTGACTAGTTTTCGAGTGGATAGAAAACGGGTGAGGAAGTGCATCGCGTACCCCATCGTAAAGCCGATGCAGTTCGAGATGATGAAATTGACGCGAAATACATTCCACAAATCAATTGATTTTCCAGAAAACATGGAGGCGATTGCGGTGAAGAAAACCGCAATCAGCGAGTTGAACATTAACGTGAACACGAAATCGCGCAAAAAACCGCGCTTAAACCGTCGTAGAAAGGGAATGGCCTCCATCGGGTGTTGAAGATCGCGGTGTACGTACCACTGAGCGCTCGGTTTTGTCGGTTCCATGCTGCAAAGTATGCAATACCTGCGGCGTGAAAAACGCCCTTTTGCGACAAAATCTCCCAAAAAGAGCGCCAATTGCACGCTCGGGGCGCGAACGGCACGCGCCATAATACGCACTCTTGCTTACGCTGATTGCATTACGATGACTGCCTATAAAACGCTTACCCAAACGTTCACCAAGCTACACCGCTTCGATCACCTCCAGAGCATCGCCGGATGGGATGGCGCGGCGATGATGCCGCCAAAGGGCAACCAAGCCCGCTCCGAGGCGATGGCGGAGTTGGGGGTGTACATGCACAGCTTGCTCACCTCGCCGGATTTGAAGGCCACGCTCGACGCGGCGGAACAAGAAATTTTGAGCGCTGCCGAGCGCGTGAATGTAAAGGAAATGCGGCTGAAATGGGAGAAGGCCAATTTGCTGCC
>JANMDS010000097.1:0-2756 GCA_031376405.1 Betaproteobacteria bacterium | reverse complement strand
TAGCTTCTAGCCCAATGAATCATTGCGGTAGCAAGCCTGTTTGCTTAATCATTCTCGGAACAATTTATGTCAATTTTTTCTCAATCCTTCATCGCCTCTATTTTCTTGGCTTGCGCAAGCAGCAGTTTCTCCCATGTCACGCTAGAGCAGCAAAGCGTGGAGATCAGCACCACCACCAAGGCTGTACTGCGCGTAGGCCATGGCTGCGAGGGCTTGCCCACTGCGGCGCTGCGCGTGCAACTGCCCGAAGGTTTTAGCGGCGCCAAGCCCATGCCCAAAGCGGGCTGGACGCTGACCACCGTGCGCAGCAAGCTAGCCAAACCGTATGACGACCACGGCAAATCTGTGACCGAAGACGTGAGCGAGATCACGTGGACAGCCAACAGCAAAGAGGCTTATCTAGCCGATAGCCAGTACGATGAATTTATCTTGCGTGGCAAAACCCCTGCCACCGCAGGCGCCATCTGGTTCAAAGTAACCCAGCTGTGCAAAGAAGGTGATAAAACCGCGCAAAACCCGTGGGTCGACATCCCCGCCACAGGCACCTCCACCAAAGGCATGAAGTTTCCCGCTGCGCTGCTGAATGTCACTGATGCGGCAGCTGCGGCAACTACAGCAGCCAAAAGCACTGAACATAAACATTAACCTACAAAAGCGAGCACATTGTTATGCTAAAACTACACAAAACTCTTAAATTTATAGCAACTACCGCTGTATTTATCTGCGGTGCAGCCTTATTTTTATATCCTGCGCATGCACAAACACCACATGCCGTCTAAGTGGAAGGCGCATGGGTGCGCACTGCCGTAGAAGGCCAACAAGGCACTGGCGGTTTTCTTAAACTCACGGCCAGCCAAGACATGACCTTGGTCGGCATCAGCTCGCCCGTGGCGGGCGTGGGCGAGGTGCATGAGATGAAGATGGAAGGCGACGTAATGAAAATGCGCGCCCTGCCCAACGGTTTGGCACTCCCGGCAGGCAAAACCATCGAACTCAAACCCGGCGGCCTACACCTGATGCTGCTTGACCTGAAGCAAGCCCTGCCCAAAGACACCACCGTGCCAGTGACTTTGGTGTTCAAAGACCAAGCCGGTAAAGAGCAAAAGCAGTTGGTCAACATGCCGGTATCGGCACGTGCACCTGTGGCATCAGCTACCTCGACTGGCCACGGCACTGCACATAAACACTAAGTCATCGCAGCGGCAGTCCATCCGCTGTCAAATTTGACAAAAATAGCCAGTTGGCCTTAGTCTGTATCGGCATAATGGTAAACAAATGCTACACAGGATCTAACGATGCTGATAATGCGTAGCACCTGACTGACACCGATACAGCAAGGAAGGCGTGCGCAGTGCAACTCAGACGATCTGGATGGATCACATGGTTAACAAAGTGGGCAGTTTTTGCCACTGCTGCTTTGGCTTTGCCCATCACAGCCCAAGTCTGCCATGCGCCGGGTATCAATACTGGCGGCACGATTTCAGGCGTTGTTAACAGCTATTACCAACCCGGCGCAAGCGTCAGCGCTGGTGCCACCACGCTAGCGCTGGGCACCCTGCGCGCGGGTGGTGGCCCCGCAGTGGCAGCAGGGGATTTGCTTTTGATAGTGCAAATGCAAGGTGCTAATTTTGACAGCAGCAACAACAATTGCTATGGCGATGGCTTAGGCAGCTGCACCAACACGACCACCACCGCCGACCCCGCACGTGGCTACAAAGGCACACCCAGCGCAGGCACCTATGAATACGCCCGCGTAACAGGTATCAGTGGCGGTAATGCCACGCTAGCCTCTGGCTTGCTCAATGCCTATAGTTTGGCAGCACCCACTGTCAGCAGCACCAATGCCTCAGGCTCGCAAACTTTTCAAATCATCCGCGTCCCTCAGTACCCGGCCATCACTGTGGATTCGGCCAACCCGGTGTTGCCATTGGCGTGGAACGGCAGCACAGGCGGTGTAATCGCTTTAGATGTTGCGGGCACCAGCACCTTTACGGGTGCGGCCACGCATATGAATGCATCAGGCTATGGTTTTCGCGGTGGTTGGGGCAGCTTGGGTAGCTATGACACCACCAGTTCAGTAACGGATTACGCGCGTCCTGCGCAAAACTTAGCACTAACTTTTGACACCACTAAAGGTGAAGGCATCGCGGGTACACCACGCCACGTCTGGAGCAGCGTTAATAATGCTGGCACCACACTGCTAGCCACCGATGGGTATCCGGGCGGCGATTTTGGCCGTGGTGCGCCTGCTAACGCGGGAGGCGGTGGCCAGATGGTTAACGCGGGCGGCGGCGGCGGCGGTAACGGTGGGCGCGGTGGCAATGGCGGATTTACATGGGGCGGCGATGGCACGCGTGATGTGGGCGCTATGGGCGGTGCAGCCTATCCACAAAGCGGCGCTGCGGTGGTCAGCAGTTTGGTGATGGGTGGCGGCGGCGGCGCGGGTGATTTAAACGGCGGTGGTGTTGAACCTGCGGGTGAGAGCGTGGGCGCGTCTGGCGGCGGCATGATTTTCTTTTCAAGCGGCGCAGTCAGTGGCACAGCCAGGCTGCTGGCCAACGGCGCTAATGGTGCAGACGGCAACTGCGATGGCGGCGGCGGCGGCGGCGCGGGGGGCAGCATACGGCTGGTGCTAGGCACCGGTGCAGGCAATGTTTCAGCTAGAGCCAATGGTGGCTCGGGTGGCAACCAACCCGGCTGCACTAACCACGGCTCAGCCGCAGGCGGCGGCGGCGGCGGTGTGATTTTCTCAAACG
>JANMDS010000068.1:0-2831 GCA_031376405.1 Betaproteobacteria bacterium | reverse complement strand
AGGGAGGGCTTCTCGTTCTCTGTTTTTTATAATGTCAATCATAATGGATTAAATCAAGGACTTATTGACGATTTTGTAGCAACATTCGGCTCTGTTTGTAGCAACTTTTGTAGCAACTAAGGGTTTTTCATGCCGCTTCACCTTTGGCAACGAAAAGGCTCTTGGCATTACAGCCGAACAATACCAGCAGACGTTCGCGGTGTGATCGGTGAGGGACGCTATTGGCGTTTTACATTGGGCACCGGAAAGCTACGCGAGGCGGAGGGACTTCGCGCCGAATGGGACGTGAAGTATGACGCCGATATCAAATCCGTTCGGCAGTTGACGGCACCGCAGAAAGTGACTGCGATCCGGTCCAAACACGTACCGAAGCCGCCACGTGGTCTTGCGCTTGGCACCAGTGGCAAAATCGAGGTCCACAAGGCCGCGTTACGTAAGAGCGACATTCATAAGCGGCGTGGAGTGAACGCGGATGCGCGGGCATCGCTTTCCATTTCAGAACGCGACGCCTTTCTTCGTGCTGACCGCTTGGTCTCGACTCTCAGTCAAAAAGAACGCGCCACGCTGGACAAGGCAGGCGGTATCGAAGCGCTGTATCGGGAAGTTGCGAACGCCCATGACCGTAGAGATGCCTTGGGCGACTATCGCGCCGCCAATGAGGCTGAGTCAGTCGCAATCACGCGAGAGGTTACGGCGCGCGTCCTAGGAGCGAAGGAAGGCATTCTCGCCAAGCTCGGCTTTGGGCCAGCGACCACAGAGGTTCCCGAAGCACCTGACAACCCGCGAATTCTAGCCGCGCTAGATGCGTGGCTGAAAAAGAAGCCACGTGCACAGTCAACCATAGTTAAGTACCGGCTGCATATTGGCCGCCTAGGCGACTTTACCAGCAACACCACAATTAAGAGTTTGACGGTCGAGTCTATCGAGACGTTCGTCGCAGCATATGGCGAACTTCCGAACGCGCGACCGCTATCACTTGATCAGCGCAAGTTAGGAATGCGGGAGCTTCTGGCATTGCGGAAGTTGAATCCCAACTTGCCGCCGATGGGGGCGGAGAACGTCATCAAGTGCTGCGACTACTTAAAAGCCTTTCTGAAAGGCATAAAACGTCACGATCTTCGGCAGTCGGTTGAAAAGCCCGTTGATGATCGCTCGTTGGCCGAGCAGCGCGACGGCTATCCGCCTTTCAGCCCTGAACAGATGCGGCGCATCCTTCCCGCAGTAGACAAAGAGTTCGGCCCTGAAAGCGACACTGCACTATGGGTTTGGTTGATGGCGTACTCAGGAGCAAGACCAGAGGAGGCTGCGCAACTAGATCGAGCCAACGTAACTAAAGTTGGGAATGTCTGGACCATGCGCATTGACGACCGCGACGACCGCCGGATCAAGAATTCTATATCGCATCGCGTCGTGCCGATTCATCCAGTATTGGTCGAGCGGGGCTTTGCAGACTTTGCCAGACCCAAAGACAGCGACAAGGGTCTCGTCTTTCAGAACTTCGACTACGACGATAAGGGCGGCCGGTCGAATAATCCGTCGCGGCGCTTTAAAAGGGTCCTGAAGGATCTGTGCATAGAGGGGCGTGGTGCAGCACACCGCTTCCGGGCGACATTCATCGACGCTGCGCGCAACGCAGAACTCTCGTATGCAGTCGAGATCGGGCTCGTTGGGCATGGCGACAGCCGAAGCCGCCATCACGGCAACTACGGCAAGGGCGCGTCGCTTGCCACGCTCGCTAGGAACATCGGCCGCGTGGACCCGCTCGCCGATCCGGCGGTGGAATATGGACCTTAGGCGGTAGGGGCCCGATTAGCTTCTCAGCTCAGTCCGCGTCAAAGGACATATGGGATGTTCTGCAATTATGGACGGACGTGAACCACCAGCGAAGCCTGTTGCGTGCTTCAAACGGTCGATACCCGTAGTCGTCGCCGAACTGACCACTTATAGCAGTGCTTGAACCAGCTTGCCCGTCCACCCCCGATCTCGGCATGGCCGCCCCATCTGGTCGTGCATCAAATATCGCGCTAGTGCCTCTTTGGCATGGCACTTGCTGCTAATCGATCACCAACCCTGGACCGGAGGTGTTAATCTAAATAAGTAGGGTAAATATCTCGATTTCTTGAGACATTACATAGACCAGCGCTTGAACCCGCTGTGTCGCTTTGAGGCGCTCAAGCGTCCCATCCTGAAACGTTGCTCTGCGGCTTACGCCGTTCTGTGCGTGATTACAGGGCGGGCGGCTATCCGGCATGGATATTGCTTTGTCAGTTTCATCGGTCAGGAACCGATGGAAAAACGCACGAGGAAAAGCACAATGTCCACCGAGAAAAAGTACATTCGCTTCGATTTTGAAGCTCACACGAACGCTCATACTACAGAATTGGAACTTGTAAGCCTTGACGCTATGGACGACGCCGATGGGCGCCATCCGCTGCGCATCGAAGACGTAAGCGAGGCCTTCAACGCCACACCCTATCCGCTCTTCGGATTCGCTTATCAAGGTACGTTCGAACTCGAAGCCGACTTCACCTCTGATGATCCGGTGTTGTGCGCGCTTTCAACTTTCGGATTGAATCAAGCGAAAACGTTTATTGCCTGCTCGGCATCGAAGAAGGGGAGCGGCAATGTCTAAGACCTCAATGAATAATCCCAAGTTAGGAATCAATACACTGACCAAGGCTGAGGCCGCATGGCTTCAGAGAAAGTGGAAGCTCAATGAGGTTGATGCGCCCATTCTCATCACTCGCGACGGCTTTGAATTGTGTATTTCTCCATTTAACTATTCCGAATATCAAGAGTGGTTTGGTTCGATTACCGATACCAAGCTGAAA
>JANMDS010000045.1:0-3460 GCA_031376405.1 Betaproteobacteria bacterium | reverse complement strand
CATTTCCCGTAGGTACCGCTTCTCGCGCCGCAATCTCGCGTGTGTTTTATGGAGAAATTGTCAGAGATGTGCCCATTCTGCGCCGTAGGTATTCTCCAATTCACGAACAAGCAGGGCTCCGCACAGCTACGAATAATCGGGGACGTTCCTTTTCTATCGCAAAACTCTGTCGCCCGCTTAGGCGGAGACAAAATGGGCGATGTAGTCGCCGACATCAGCACTGAGGAACGCCCCGCGTTTAATCAGTAGTCATCCAATTAATCAGTTGGATACCGCTTAAGCTATAAAAACCTGCGACGTGAATAACGGCATTTTCCCAACTTATCTCCCCAAAAAAGCACGTTTTTGCGCGGCCGGTGACAACGCCGAATTACCCCAACACACTACGCGCAATAATCACTCGCTGAATTTCAGAGCTGCCTTCATAAATGCGCATGATGCGAGCATCGCGGGCATAGCGCTCAAGGGGGAGGTCGCGGATGAAACCGTAGCCACCGTGTAGTTGTAGCGCCGTGTCGGTGACGAACGCGGCCATCTCGGAGGCGTAGAGCTTGGCCATTGAAACTTCCACGCTGTATTTGCCCCCGCTTTTTTCCACTTCCACTCGCTTCGCGGCGGCTTGCAAGGTGAGCGCCCATGCCGCTTCAAGCCGGGTTTTCATATCGGCAATGGCGAACTGAATGCCCTGTTTGTGCGCAAGCGGCTCGCCGCCCACAATGCGGGTTTTGACATACTCGACTGCGCAATCAAACGCGGCTTCGGCGATACCTAAGCAGTTCGCCGCAACATCGAGCCGACTGTTGTCTAAAGCGCGCATGGCGGTGATGAAGCCTGTACCTTCCTCGCCCAACAATTGCGCTGCAGGCACGTAGCAATCGAGGGTAAGGGCGTGGGCGTAGCCCGCGCGAATGCCCATCGTGCGCTCAGGTGGGCTCACGAAAAGTCCTGGCGTGTTGCGCGGCACGATGAATGCGCTGATCCCTTTTACGCCGCGTGCTTGCATGTCCGTTTTGGCGTAAATCACAATCCACGCCGCTTCCGCTGCATTAGAAATAAATTGCTTTTGCCCGACGATTCGGTAGCCATCGCCCTCGCGCGTGGCTCGCGTGCGCAGATCGGCCGGGTTGGAGCCACCGTTCGGCTCGGTGAGCCCAAACGCGGCGAGATCGGTGTTGCAAGCGCCGGGTAAATAGTTTTTTTTCTGGGCCTCGCTGCCGTTTAGCAGTACGGCATCGGTGCCTAAAAAATGTGCGCCGAGCATAGAGCAGGTGGCTGCGCAAGCACGCCCGACCGCAACGTTTGCGAGCACGATGCCCGCTGGGCTTGCGCCGGTGCCGCCGTAGGCTTCAGGCAGGTTGAGTCCCATAAGCCCCATCTGCCCGAGCTTAGGGATATGGCAGCTTGCCGATTGAGCCGTTTCGTCTAACGCGGCCGCGCTGGGCGCGAGCTCTTTTTGTGCGAAAGTATTAAGCGCATCGTAGAGTGCGAGGTCGTCAGAAGTCATGCCTTGGAGCATCATTTCAACACCCCGAGGGCG
Organism: Betaproteobacteria bacterium; assembly: GCA_031376405.1. Taxonomy (GTDB): domain Bacteria; phylum Pseudomonadota; class Gammaproteobacteria; order Burkholderiales; family Casimicrobiaceae; genus JANMDS01. The sequence continues at coordinate 1,923 of JANMDS010000045.1, read as the reverse complement.
TGTAGTGCGTTAATCTTTTCAGCGGCGATGCCTAGCCAACTTTCCAGTACCTGGCCGTTATGCTCGCCAAGCGTCGGCGCGCTTCGGATCGGCTGGGCTACATGACCAGAAAATTTCGCAGGTTGCGAAGGCAATTGCAAGTTTGGTAGGCGTGCGCCTTGCACAGGCCGCAGCAGCGAGCGTGCCCTTGCGTGCGGACTGGTCAATGCGCTTTCAATATTTCCAATTTTCGCTGTGGGTATTCCAGCGGCCTCCATCGCACTGACCACTTGCATCGCACTGCGCGTGGCCGACCAGGCTTCAATCTCTATTCGCAGGGCCGCTTCATTTTTCGCCCGCAAACTATCATTGGCGAAGCGAGGATCTGTTTTCAAGTCGGAGCGTTGCATCGCATCGAGCAGTGCATGAAAAATTTTGTCGTTCAGCACTGCGAGCACAAAAAAATCATCCTGCGCTTTAAACACGCCAAACGGCGCGGAGAGCGGGTGACGGTTGCCCACGCGGCGCGGCGCATCGCCGGTGAATAAAAACCGGGCAACCGAAGTGATCAAAAACGAAATTGTCGCATCGTACATGGCAACGTCCACGTGCTGACCTTGGCCCTCACGCTCGCGCTGGAACAACGCGGCGAGCACGGCCCAGGAGGCGAACATGCCCGTCAATACATCTGTTGCCGCTTCACCCACCATTGTGGGAGCGCCGTCGGGTTCCCCGGTGTTCTCCATCAAACCACAGAGCGCTTGCATAACGATATCGTAGGCGGGGCGGTGGGAGGCAGGGCCCGTTTGCCCGAAACCAGAAATGCTTACGTACACCAAGCGCGGGTTGTCCACGGCAAGCGTGGCGTAGTCGATGCCGAGTTTTGCGGCCACACCCGGCCGAAAATTTTCAACAACGACATCACATTTTGCAGCCAGGTCTTGAGCAAGCGCGCGGGCTTCGGGCAGGTTCAGATCGAGCGCGACACTCTTTTTGCTTCGGTTTACCACTGAAAAGAGGGCGCTTTCGCCATCTTTAAATGGACCGATGTGTCGATAATCGTCGCCGTGTGGAGGTTCAATCTTCACCACCTCTGCGCCTAAGTCCGCAAGCATAGCCGTGCAAAAAGGCCCGGAGAGGACGCGCGTGAAGTCGAGAATTCGAATGCCTTGAAGCGGAGGGTTCATGTTCGGATTTCACCATATTCGTCGCCCACATTGAAGCGACGCAAGCATTTTTGAAATGAGCGTTCCCGAAAGCCTATGTCGTGAAGATGAGCGTAGGCAACGGTAAACTGTAAGCTATGAAATATATTTCCACACGCGGCGCACACCACGCGCCTGGTAGCGAACAATCTTATTGCGATGTTTTGATCTCGGGGCTCGCGCCCGATGGCGGGCTGATGCTTCCGGGCACGTATCCCAAAATACCTGCGGCGCAAATTGAGGCATTTCGGCAACTTATCTACCCGGATTTGGCCTTTGAAATCATCCGCTTGTTCGCGACGGATATTCCAGAAAACGATCTGCGCGTGCTTGTCAACGCGACGTATACAAAAGAGGTGTACGGTACAGATGAGATCACGCCACTTACGCAAATTGAACCCAATTTGTATTTGCAACATCTATCAAACGGCCCCACGCTCGCTTTCAAAGATATGGCGATGCAGTTTTTGGGTAGGGCATTTGAATATGTTTTAACCAAACGCCAAGCACGATTGACGATTCTCGCGGCAACGAGTGGCGACACGGGTAGCGCGGCCGAATATGCGATGCGCGGGCGCAAAGGCATTGAAGTGTTCATGCTCTCCCCTGCTGGGCGGATGAGCGCATTTCAGCGCGCGCAAATGTATTCGCTTACCGATGCAAATATTCACAACATTGCGGTTGAAGGCGTATTCGATGATTGCCAGGATATTGTGAAAGCGATTTCTTCGGATTTAGC
>JANMDS010000037.1:0-5910 GCA_031376405.1 Betaproteobacteria bacterium | reverse complement strand
CTTCAAAATGGTAGGGCAAAACTTAGCTGCGGGCCAAGCTATTTTGCGCGAACATTTACATGGCACGACCGAGTTTGATACGTTTGAAAAAGAATGGGATACGCACGCGGATCGGGCCATTGACCGCAACGGCATTCCGCTTAAGGCTGGGGTGAACACACTACTTGCCGCACTCAACGCGCGCAAAATTCCGCTGGCGGTGGCCACCTCCACGCGTACCGAGCGAGCCCGCGCGAAGCTCGATGCGAAGCAGATTACGCACCATTTCGCGCACATCATTGGTGGCGATCAAGTGGAAAAAAGTAAACCTGCGCCTGATATTTACTTTCATGCCGCTCGTGCCCTCGGCGTAGCGCCCACGCGCTGCCTCGCACTCGAAGATTCAAAAAACGGTGTGCTCGCCGCCTTAGCTGCAGGCATGACGACCATTCAAATCCCGGACTTGATTCCGCATTGCAACGAACTGCGGGATGCGGGTGCCTTAAAAATGGATTCGTTGCTCGATCTTCTGAAGCTCGTGCCATGACGCGCGAATTCGATAGCCCGAATGAAGACGAAATCTGGTGCGGGCAGCGGCGGGCGCAAGTAACCGCACACCTAAAAAGTGAGCGACTTAAACACCGTGATTTGGCGGACTGGCCCGCCTGGCATGTAGCCCCAATCGTATCGGTTTGGGCCGTGGAAAAACAGAACGCAACCGATGAAATCGTGTGCTGGGTGGTATGCGGCGATGTGCCGACCGACACTATTTCCGCTCAGCGCGCCACAACACCGCGCGCGGCCGTGCGCGCGTTTGCCACGAAATGGCACGATGCGGCTTCGCAAATGGCAAACGCCAATCCGGCAAAAAAGCAAGCGAGCGCAAAGCGAGAGCGCGCACACGAGCTGGCATTGTTTCTGGAAGTACGCTCTCGGCAACTGACTGACTGGGCGAACGACGATTCGATGTGGGATGTGGATGATTTGTAACCCCGCGGCGTGAATGGGGAACACCGCTAAAAGCGCCTTGGGCGCAAATTACCATTCATTGCAGGCGCTTTTTTGAGGGAGATAAATCTCTGAAAGCGCTATTTTTACGCCGCAGGTTTTTAATCTGAAAAACGTTGCAGAACCCCTCTCCCGCTGGGAGAGGGGCAGGGGTGAGGGAGGGCATGTCGCTCGCAAGCTAAGTGTTCGCGTTCTACTGACTGGGATCCATGTTCGCGTAGCCGCTTGATGTGCGCTATGCGGCGTTCCCTCACACTAGCCCTCTCCCAGCGGGAGAGGGGATTCTGCTCATGTGCGCGCTTTTTTAGGAGATTACTTCCCAAAAATGCCGTTTTTACGCCGCAGGTATTTCGCTCAATAACGGTTTACGTTACTTCTTTTCAATCCGTACGCAATCCACGCAATACGATCCATCCGCGCCTTTCACCAATCCGTGAATATCGGTCTCAAATCCTGGGAATTTGCTGTTGAAATCACGCGCGAACTTTAAGAAATCCACAATCGTCTTGTTGAAGCATTCGCCCGGTACGAGCAGCGGAATACCTGGTGGATACGGCGTGAGCAACACTGCTGTTGCCCGGCCTTCAAGGTTGTCGATGGGTACCCGATCAATCTCGCGGTGGGCCATTTTGGCGTAGGCATCCGACGGTTTCATCGCGGGATACATATCGGACAAATACATTTCCGTAGTCACACGCGCTACATCGCCCGCTTTGTACGATTCATGAATTTGCTGACACAACTCTTTCAAACCAATGCGCTCGTATCGTGGGTGTTTAGCCACGAACTCAGGCAAAATTTTCCACATCGGTTGGTTTTTGTCGTAGTCGTCTTTGAACTGCTGGAGCGCAGCGACGAGCGTATTCCACCGGCCTTTGGTAATGCCGATGGTGAACATGATGAAGAACGAATACAGACCCGTTTTCTCTACGATCACGCCGTGCTCGGCCAAATATTTCGTCACCATCGAAGCTGGGATACCCGTCTTCGCGAATTTGCCAGCAACGTCTAATCCTGGCGTTACGATGGTGGCCTTGATTGGGTCGAGCATGTTGAAGCCGGGTGCGAGCTCACCAAAGCCGTGCCACTTTTCGTTGCTCTTCAATACCCAATCGTCGCGCTTGCCGATGCCCTCCTCGCACAACTTATCCGGCCCCCACACTTTGAACCACCAGTCTTTGCCCCACTCTTCATCCACCTTGCGCATCGCACGGCGGAAATCGAGCGCTTCGGCAATGCTTTCTTCCACGAGTGCGGTGCCGCCCGGTGCTTCCATCATCGCCGCAGCCACATCGCACGAAGCGATGATCGCGTATTGTGGGCTGGTAGAGGTGTGCATCAAATACGCTTCGTTGAAAATGTCCCGATCCAGCTTGCGCGTTTCGCTATCTTGCACGAGCACATGCGAGGCTTGTGAAATACCGGCCAACAATTTGTGCGTAGAGTGCGTAGCGAAAATAAGCGAATCTTTGCTGCGCGGGCGATCCTTACCAATCGCGTGCATGTTTTTGTAGAAATCGTGAAACGAGGCGTGTGGCAGCCAGGCTTCGTCGAAATGCAGCGTATCGATGGAGCTGTTCAACGTGTCTTTGATTGTTTCCACGTTGTAGAGCACACCATCGTAGGTGCTCTGCGTAATCGTTAGGATGCGCGGCTTTTTCTTTTTATCTTTAATGAATGGATGGTTTGCGATTTCTTTCGCGATATTTTCTTTGGAAAATTCCTCAAGCGGAATGGGCCCGATCAAACCCAAGTGATTACGCTTGGGCATCAAGAAAATTGGCACGGCGCCAGTCATAATAATCGCGTGTAGGATCGATTTGTGGCAGTTGCGGTCCACCACCACAATATCGTCTGGCCCCACGGTGGAGTGCCAGACCATTTTGTTTGAGGTGCTCGTGCCGTTGGTCACAAAAAAGCAGTGGTCTGCGCTGAAAATACGCGCAGCATTGCGCTCTGCAGCGCCAACCGGACCGTTGTGATCGAGCAATTGCCCGAGCTCTTCCACGGCATTACAGACATCGGCGCGCAGCATATTTTCACCAAAAAATTGGTGAAACATTTGACCAACGGGGGATTTTAAAAATGCAACACCACCCGAGTGCCCCGGGCAGTGCCAAGAGTAAGAGCCGTCTTGCGCGTAATCCACCAGCGCTCGAAAAAACGGCGGCGCCAAACCACCTACGTAGCTTTTTGCCTCGCGAATAATATGGCGGGCGACAAACTCAGGCGTATCCTCGAATGCGTTGATGAAACCATGCAGCTCGCGCAAGATATCGTTGGGGATATGGCGCGAAGTGCGGGTTTCGCCGTAAATATAAATCGGTATGTCTGCGTTTTTAAAGCGGATTTCTTCAATGAAAGAACGCAGATTTAAGATAACCGGATCGAGCTCGGGGCCAGGTGTAAATTCTTCATCATCAATCGAGAGGATGAATGCCGAGGCTCGGGATTGCTGCTGCGCGAATTGCGAAAGTTCGCCGTAGTGGGTGTAGCCCACTACTTCCATGCCTTCGCCCTCGATCGCTTTGGCAAGCTCTCGAATGCCGGTGCCGCTGCGGTTTTCAGAGCGGAAATCTTCGTCAATGATAACGATGGGGAAGCGAAATTTCATGGGGGAATCGGCCTTTTACATCCGCGCTTAAGGCGGTGAAACTTTTAAAGCAGAAATTATGTCAGTTACCCTGGTGAAATTGCCCCGTTTTTAAGCAGGAATATTCGGCAAAGGTCAAAAATGTGAAATCCACGGGTTTCCAAAGTAGAAATTCGTCAATACCTGCGGCGTAAATTTGGGGATTTTTACGATTTATCTCCCCAAATTACGCTCTTTTAGCCGCCCGTAAGTAGAGCTCGGTATAGCGTGAGACCATCGTATCAATACTGAACTCCTGATGGGCGCGGGCATGGGCTGCGTCGGCGTAGCGCTCGCGTAGAGCCGTGTCGTCGAGCAGCGTGGCCATGGCACGGGCGAGTGCTGGCGCATCGGAGTGGGGCACGAGAAGTCCTGTGCTTTGAGCCACAACCAACTCAGGGTTGCCGCCCACGCGGGTTGCGATAACGGGCAAGCCCGAGGCCATCGCTTCCAAAATGGTGTTGGAGATGCCTTCGGCGCGCGAGGGCAAGCAAAACACATCCATCGATTGCAACCAATCGGGCACATTATTTTGTGCACCCGCCAAGTGCACTTTCCCAACGAGATTGCGCACAACGATTTCGTTTTCGAGCCGATCCCGCATCGGGCCGTCGCCCACAATCACCAGCCGAGCTCGCGCAGCATGCGCCGAAAGCGTAGGCAGTAAGGCAAGCGCTTCAATTAAAAGCCACTGCTCCTTCACGTCCTGCAATCGGCCCACGGTACCGAACACGACGTGCTCCGGCACGGTAACTCCCGCAATATTCCGTCTGACCGGAAGCCGCTCAAATCGCGTGAGGTCCACCCCGTTGCAAATGTGCGATATCCGCTCTGCAGGGATGCCAACTTTTTCGGTAAGCGCGCTGGCCAAATCCTGCGAGACCGCACTCCAGAGATGGATAAACGGCGCGTGCAGTTTTTTGAGCACGATAAATTTTTTGTTGGTGCCGTCCGGATCGGTCATATCCCGTCCGTGTTCTCCGTGCAGCCGAGCTGGTACGCGCGCGAGGAAAGCGGGAATCACCGCATCGAGTCCGGTGAGATTGCGCGTGTGCAACACATCCGGTTTCCAAGCAAGGAGTTGCCTAAAAGTACGCCATTGGGCAGAAAAATCATTGCCGTTCTCGCGTTTTTCCATTTCCGCAATCGCAACCCCGTCACGCGTAATACGGCTGCGAAAATCTGTCGCATTGGTCATGCACAAAATGGAGTGGCGCACCAGTGCCGGATCCATTCGATTGATCAAATTTACAAGCCCGTTTTCCATGCCACCTGTGGCAAGTTGGTGGATAACGTGTACAACATGAACGGGATTGGCGGGCATTGCTGCGTCTAAATGGGATACCTGCGGCGCAGTTTAGGCCGTTCTGCGCATTTATCCCCCAAAAACAAGCCTCCATAAAAAACGCCCCGGTAGCGCAAACGCCAACACACCAGCGACAATGAGCCCGATGTACGCACCTTTCATGCATTTTTGATGGGCAATGATGTTGCCTTTACGCACGTGATAAATGCCCAAGGCGAGGCTAATTGGTGTCCACACGCTAAAAATATGGATGGGGCTGAACCGGCCCCACGATTGAATAAAAAATGCTGAAAATGACGCGGTAAGCATCATCAACACCCAAAATTTGCCAGCAAGTTTGTGGTTAGCAGTGCCTTTCGGGTTGTAGAGCACCCACGCACCCAGCAGCAACGAAATGACTGCGCTGGTGACGTGGGTGGTCAGTGCCCACGCGGGTACTCGGGGTTTGCCAGCGGGCGGTAGGAGCACTGCCGCACCGATCACGAAGGCGGTGACCAGAGCGGTCAAACCGACAGCACGTAGTTTCGGGTTGGCGAATGTGATTCTTTGCATAACGGGCTCCTTGGCGGCTGAGGCACTGTTTCGATACCTGAAGTGTGCGTTTTTGTGAGGTCGTAATCGAGGGGTTTGCGACGGGCTGCATGGTTGTGTCGCCAACGGTATTTTTTGTACGTAAACGATGATCGTCTACCGTATCATTCCAACTATGAGTGATTCGGTTATTCAGTTTTTTCATAGGGGCACGGTTGCTACGGTTGTCGGGGCAGATCCCACCCGAACGGTGCTGGATTGGCTGCGCGAAGATGCCCGTTGCGTCGGTACCAAGGAAGGTTGTAACGAAGGCGATTGTGGGGCATGTACCGTTGTGATCGGTACGCCGCAACCTGATGGCACGTTAGATTTGAAGCCAGTCAATAGTTGCATCCAATTTTTACCCACGTTGCACGGTAAAGCGCTTGTTTCCGTGGAAGACAAGAAGGGCGAA
>JANMDS010000582.1:0-2364 GCA_031376405.1 Betaproteobacteria bacterium | reverse complement strand
CCCGCCAGGGAGCCAGGCGGGGGCGTGGTAGGTCGAAACCGTCACGCGCTCACGTGAATGAAGTACGTGTCAATCGCAACTTTCTGACCCGCACGGATTTTCGCGGTTTTGCGCGTTTCTTGTTTGCCGTCAACTTTTACGATGCCTTGAGCGACAAGCGCTTTGCCTTCGCCCCCACTCTGGGCCACGCCTGTGGCCTTAAGCAAATCATTGAGGGCGATGTATTCCGTTTGGAGTGTGAAATTAACGATGGGCATTGAGTGCGATCAGCCGGCGAATTGCACGAACTCTACGTCGAAAATAAGCGTAGCGTTCGGTGGAATAACCCCACCTGCACCGCGCGCGCCGTAGCCCAGCTCAGGTGGAATGATGAGCGTGCGCTGGCCACCTTTTTTCATTCCGATTACGCCTTCTTCCCAACCTGCGATGACCCGTTTTGCCCCGACGATAAAGCCAAACGGCGTGCCGCGATCACGCGAACTATCAAATTTCGCGCCTTTTTTGTCCGGCGCTTTTTCATCGTAAAGCCAGCCGGTGTACTGCACCAAAACAGGCTTCATATTGACGATTTCCGGACCGTCGCCGATTTTTTGATCGATGATCGTTAAGCCTGAAGCCGTTTTACGCGTGTTCGATTGCGCTGTTTCGGCGGGTTTTGCGGCGTTTTCAGGTGCTTTTGGCTGCGAAATTGCAACAGAACACGCAGTTAGCATAACGGTTGCGCCGACGAGGGTGAAAATTGAATGTGACAAAGGCATAATGTGTAGAAATGGCACGTTAGGAAAGTATCCTCGAGATTATCGCTGTTTTCGAGGAAATGCGTATGTTCAATTGGCTTTCTCGGCAAAAAATATCGAATCCGCTCCAGTCTGAGCGCACTGCTCGCGAATGGGCGAAGGATTTGTTACGCCTAGAGCCTTTGAATGCCGCCAATGAAGTGAACCTCATGCTGCAGCGGCTCACTCACGATGCCGACATCGCACAGCCTGAGTGGATGGCGGGCGTCGTCGCGGCGGACGACGTTTTGGCTGAAATCGAGCCCAGAATCCGTAAAGATTACATCGCTTGCCTCGCCACCCAAAATCGGCAATCCGAAAAATTGTGGGATGCGGGCTACCGGTTGACCTCGCGGTTTTACGAAACGTATTTCGCTTTCACTCAACACGCACCAAAATGGCAGGAATCGCGCACCTCGCGCGGTTTGCTCGCGCAAATGATGGGTCGTGCCATCCGCTATCGCGAGCGTAGTTACCGTTATCGGTTGTTCCGGCACGAAGAATGGCCCCCAGGCACGTGGCTGGCCATTCACAAACATTTCGCTAACGCTTGTGAATTGCAGGTAGAAAACGAGACCATCGGTGTCGAAAAATTCACTGGCGCAGCGGACGTAAAGCTCACCCCCGCGCGGGAATACTTGCGGCTCCTGCTCATCAAGCTTTGCTTTAGCGGCAACTTAACGCCGGCTCAACTCGAAGAACTCACTGACCACGTGCATGAAGGCTCGGGCGATCTATTGCTTACGATCAATCAAAAAGCCGAGCATGGTTTTTTTGTAGACATGACCCAACCCCACGGCCTGCGGTTTTTGAGCCGCGCCGTATCCGGTGGGCAATTTTTGTATTTAGACACCACACCGTTGCACGACCGTTTTAAAGTGCTGCTCACCAGCGCTGAAGCCCGCCAGAATCTTACCTCCGATGCGGTGGCAAGGCGCGAACTCGCTTCGCACGTCACCATTTTTTCCAGCGCCGCCGCGCGGGTAGACCCCAACTTCAAACCCGCCCTGCGCACCAGCCAGCGGGTGACCGATCGCTCTCCAGTATGGGCTACGCTCGGTGTTGCATCGAGCTGCGTGGCGCTGCGCTCGACGCGCGACGCACTCATGGGCTCGATCAACGAAGGCAGCGTTTACGGGAGCGGCGATGATCTGTCCACCTACGGCTTCGTGCGCCAAAGTACCGTGGCTACATTCCGTCCACAAGCCAGCGCGAGCATGGGTGCGGGTACCACGATTCACCGTTGGGAACTTCGTGACCGAAGCGATACCGGATTTAAATGTGTAGCCTCTAGCGAACAAGCTTCATCCATTCAGTTAGGCACGTTAGTTTCCATAAACGACGACAACTTAAGCGAGTGGAATCTTTGCACCGTGGTGCGCATCGTGCGCGGCGCGGCGGTATATCCCTATGTGGGCTTACGCACAGTACGCCCCACGCCGGTTGCGGTGGAAGTGCAGCCGCTCAAATCTACATTGCCCGCTGCGGCCCGCTACGATAGCCATCGCCCCCCGATGTCGGTCTCGGGCATCGTGTTGCGCAACGCTTTTTTAGATACGCCGATTTTCCCGCCTACGTTGGTAATTCA
>JANMDS010000568.1:0-8174 GCA_031376405.1 Betaproteobacteria bacterium | reverse complement strand
CCCACAATCAACACACTATCGCCCAACAATGCGCAGCACGGCACGCGCAGCCACTTCGTCGGCGCCTTGCGCGAGCGCGCCGCGCAATTGCCCGAGCCGCCCGCTCATGCTAGTGCGCAACCCCGGGTCGCGGTACAGATTGAGTAGCACCATAGAAAGATTTTCCGGCGTGGCGTGGTGTTGAATAAGTTCGGGCACGACAAATTGCCCCGACAATACATTGGGTAATCCTACATAGGGTACGCGCAATTTTTTCATCACCATGCGATACGTGCTGGAAGAGACACGATAAGTAATCGCGTGTGGACATTCGGCGAGCGCGGCCTCTAGCGTCGCCGTGCCTGACGCGACGAGCCCGACATCGGCTGCTGTGAGCGCGAGATCAGCGTGACCAAACATTAAATTGATGGGTAGGCCTTGCGCACCTAAGGCGTACATCTTTTCTTCAAAAAAAGTACGTGTTGGCCGGCTCGCAAAGGGAACCAAAAATTGTGCGTTCGGAATAGCGTGCTGAATTCGCTGGGCAACTTGAATGAAGAGTTCGGCGTGATACGTCAACTCCGATTGTCGGCTTCCTGGCAACAGCGCGAAGGTCGGCGTATCGTCGTCGAGCCGAAGCTCTTCGCGCGCGGACTCTCGGCCTGCCCTACCCCGCGCCACATCGGCCATGCGATGCCCAACGTAGGTAGAGTTGACGCCATGCTTGGCGAGCAAGCTCGACTCAAAAGGGAAGACAGAAAGCACATGATCGGTGCTGGCGGCGAGCGTTAACACCCGCTTCTCGCGCCAAGCCCAGAGCGAGGGGCACACGTAGTGAATGGTTTGCACACCCACGCGTTTCAATTTTTTTTCCAAACCCAAATTGAAATCGGGCGCATCAATGCCGATAAACGCGAGCGGCTTGTTTGCGCTCAAGCGCCGTGCCAAGTCGCCGCGAACGCGCAAAAGGCGTGGCAACGCGGCCACAACTTCGCTATAGCCGCGTACCGCTAGCCACTCTTGTGGATACCAACTAGTCAGCCCCGCTGAGATCATTTGCGGGCCACCGATACCGACAAACTCAAGATCGGCGCGGATCGCTTTGATTGCTCGAATCAAGCCAGCCCCCAACGCATCGCCCGATGCCTCGCCTGCAACGAGCGCAATCGTCCCCCCTGCCCCGCTTGGCCTCATCGCAACAAACCGCGTCCTTTCACTGTCATGAAATCCAACATGAGCTTCACTTCACTGGTGAACGTCGCTTGCGGGGTGATTTTTTCAATCGCTTCTACAAGCGTGAGCCCGTCACGGAAAATGGCTTTGTAGGCTGTTTTTATCGCCGCAATCGTCTCGGGCGAAAAGCCACGGCGGCGCAACCCCTCGCTGTTGATACCGATGGTGGAAAGCGGCGTGCCACCAATCATGCCGTACGGAATGACATCTTGCGTGACGATAGCGCCGGCGCCCACCATCGCGTGCGCTCCAACGCGGCAGAACTGATGCACGCCACTCATGCCACCTAAGATCGCCCAATCGCCCACTTGCACATGGCCTGCGAGCTGCGCATTATTGGCCATGATAGTGTTGTTGCCCAACATGCAGTCGTGGGCAATATGCACATAGGCCATGATCCAATTGTTGGAGCCTACTTTGGTAACGCTTCCATCTTGCATAGTGCCCGTGTTGATCGTGCAGTATTCGCGAATGGTGTTGTCGTCGCCGATATCCAATCGTGTTGGTTCACCAGCGTATTTTTTATCTTGCGGAGCGCCACCGATTGAGGCGAACGGCGCAAACGTGTTGCGTGCACCAATCGACGTGCGGCCATCCACGACAACGTGCGAGAGCAATTTGCAACCAGCGCCAATCGAAACATGTGCGCCAACGACGCAATACGGACCGATCTCCACATCGCTGGCGATTTGCGCGCGCGGATCGATGATTGCGGTAGGGTGAATCATTTCCTATGCGTCCCGTGCGCGCAATGCGGCCATGAGAGTAGCCTCAGCGGCGAGATGATCGCCCACAAATGCTTGGCAGGTGAATTTACCGATCATTCGCTTTTGCGAAACCAATTGCGCCTTGAGAATAATTTGGTCACCGGGCTCAACGGGGCGCTTAAACCGGCAATCATCAATCGCGGCGAAGTAAATAATCATGTCTTCAGCGGGCGTATCGGTAAGCGATGCAAACGCAAGTAACCCAGCAGCTTGCGCCATGGCTTCTACGATCAAAACACCTGGCATTACCGGATGCCCAGGAAAATGCCCTTGAAAAAATGGCTCATTGATCGTTACGTTTTTGAGCGCTTCAATGCAGACTTTTGGCTCCAGCTTTAAAACCCGATCCACCAGAAGAAACGGGTATCGGTGGGGAAGCCTGCGAAGAATATCCTTGATGTCCATGTGTGTTTTTTCTCAAATACCTGCGGCGCAAAAAACCTACTTCTCAAGAATTATCTCCTGAAAAAAGCAGGCTTTTCCAACTTAATTATTGTGATAGTTTACGCACCCGCACCGCCATCTTGCGCCATGCCGAGTGCTCCACAGTGGGCATTACGCCGGTGTAGCGCCCTGGCTCCGGAATGTCGTTAGAAACAAGCGTGCCTGCAGAAACAACCACCCCATCGCAAATAGTCAAATGCCCAGAAATCATCGCTGCGCCGCCAATCATGCAGTGTTTGCCGATGATTGAGCTGCCGGCCATACCAACGCAGCCCGCAACGGCCGTGTGGTCGCCAATCACACAGTTATGCGCGATTTGAATCTGATTGTCGAGCTTGACGCCGTTGCCAATTATCGTGTCATCGAGCGCGCCGCGATCAATGGTGGTGTTGGCACCAATTTCCACATCATCGCCAATCACGACTCTGCCAATTTGCGGTATTTTTTCCCACGCGCCAGCGTTCGGCGCGAAACCAAAACCGTCGGAGCCGATGACGACGCCTGAGTGAACGATGCAGCGCGCACCGACCACGCATAGGTGATAAACCACGGCGTTCGGATAAATTTCTGTTGCTTCGCCAACGCTTGAACCGGTGCCCATGCGTACCCCCGCATGGATGCGTACGTGCGCGCCAATGTTTACATTTTGCGCAAGATACACCAGTGGCCCGATTTCTGCGGTGGGATCGACGATCGCAGTTGCGTCCACCACGGCGCTGGGGTGAATGCCAGGTTTAGCTACCGGACGGGGAGCGAACAATTGCGCGAGCTTGGCGTATGCGAAGTACGGGTCTTTGTGGACAAGCGCCGCCTTATTGGCAAGCAGGAGCAAATCCGACTCACGCACGATCACCGCACCAGCGAGACTTTCGCTGGCTTTCCGTGCTGAGTGCGCATCTACGGCAAACGTGATGGCTTGAGCATCACAGCCGCTCAGGCTCGCGATCCGCGAGACGGAAACATCGGCCCCGACGAATTGCGAATTTAGAAGTTTGGCGAGATCAGAAAGTAAAGGCATGAGCCGGCGCGCGCTGGCTACTCGCCCATTTCCTTGATCACGCGATCGGTTAAATCCACGCGCGGGGCTACGAACACGACCGATTCTTGTTGGAAAATAATATCAAACTTTTCTTGCTCGGCGATGCGCCGGATAATTTTGTTGGCAAGCTCCGCGAGCGTGCGCAGACCGTCGTTTTCGCGCAACTGTATATCGTCGCGCAATTCGGTTTGTGCACGCTGAAAATCGCGGGTTAACGCGCTTAACTCACGCTCTTTTGCGCGTCGTTCAACTTCCGCCATGGTAATGCCATTGCGCTCAATTTGCCGCTGAATTTCGGCGATCCGATCTGCTTGCGCTTTTACTTCCGCCCGACGCTTGGCGAATTCGGTTTCTATTTTCGTAGCTACTTTTAATGCTGCGGGGCTCTCTCGCAACAAGCGCTCGTTGTGCACGAAGCCAATTTTCAGGGAGATATTGCTTGAAATTGCCGTATTTTGCGCCGCAGGTATTGCGGTATTTGCCGCCCCTGTTACGGCTGGTGTTTGCGCGATCGCGCTCGTTGCAAAAGCAATCAACGCAACACACAAAAACAAAGTTTTCAAGGAATTCACTAGAACGAAGTACCCACCTGGAATTGGAACCGCTGGATTTTATCGCCTTCCTTCTTCTTGAGTGGATAACCCAAGCTGAACTTGAGCGGACCCACTGGCGACGTCCAAGCCAAAGCGGCACCCGCGGAGACGCGCACCGTTTCAAATTCGGTGATCACCCCTTGATCGCGCACTAAACCCATGTCGATAAAAAGGCTACCGCGAATCGATTTGTCTTGTTTTGAACCTGGTAGGGGGAACAGCACCTCGGTGTTCAATACGAACTTCTGGCTGCCGCCCAAATACTCGTTGCCACCGGTTAAGTTGTTCACCACACGCGGGCCGAGCGAGTTCGATTCGAACCCGCGCACCGAGCCCACGCCACCCGCGTAGTAGTTTTTAAAGAATGGCAACGGTTTACCGCCGTAACCATTCCCGTAGCCTAACTCTGCATTGATGCCCAATACTAGGCCACCCCAACCCAAAGGTTGGAAAAATTGCCCTTGCGCGTTGGTGCGGTAATACTTCAAATCGGTGCCTGGTACACCCACCTCACCTGACAAACTGGCCAACCAGCCGCGCGATGGGTAGCTGATATCGTCGCGGGTATCGCGTGCCCAGCCAAAAGTGGCCACTACGCTATCCGTTTTGCGTCCAAAAGTGTTGACGTAATCGATATAGCGAGCAGGACTATCCGCGAGCAACCCCAGCTCGGTGCGTTCAGCGCGTAGACCAAAATTGATCGTATCGGTTTCCGACACCGGCACACCGAAACGCAAGCCGCCTCCGGAGGTGGAGGATTTGTAGGAGCCCACAGTAGTGCTCGTCGCATCATAGTTTCGGCGATAAATATCGTAGCCCAGGCTCACACCATCCGCAGTGAAATACGGATTCGTCCAAGAAAGCGAATAAACCCGATTCACCTTACTCGAGTTTACTTGCAAGGCGAGTGAATTACCCGAACCAAAAGCGTTATTTTGCGAAACAGAGCCTTGTAACTGCAAACCATCGCCGCTGGAGTAGCCAATCCCAGCGCGAATATCGCCAGTCGATTTTTCTTTGACTTGCACTTCCAAATCAACTAGATCTTGCTGCCCCGCAACCGGCAGGGTTTCAATGTTCACTTCGGAGAAAAAATCAAGCCGCTGTATACGCGATTTGGAGCGTTGCACTTGCGAGAAGTTGTACCAGGACGACTCTAACTGGCGCATTTCGCGCCGGATAATTTCGTCGCGTGAACGGTTGTTGCCCACCACATTGATTCGGCGCACATACACACGGCGGCCCGGATCAACATAGTACGTAAACGTAACCGCGCGCTTTTCTTTATCTATCTCTGGAATTGCGTTCACCGAAGCGTAAGCGTAGCCCTCAACACCCAATCGGTCCGACATGCGCTTGGCCGATTCTGACAAGCGCTGGCGATTAAAAATATCACCTTTATTCAAACTAATATTGCGCCGCAACTCTGATTCGGAAAGCACCAGATCGCCGGATAAACGCACATCGGACACCGTGTATTGCGGGCCTTCGGTTACGTTAATCGTAATAAACACATCATCGCGTTCAGGGGAGACTGAAACCTGCGTTGAATCAACGTTGAACTCTAAGTAGCCACGGTTGGTGTAGTAAGAACGAAGCGCTTCCAAATCACCTTGCAGTTTTTGGCGTGAATATTGATCCGATTTGGTGTACCACGTAAACCACCCCGGGGTAGAAATTTGCATTTCATCGATCAAATCTTTTTCGCGGAACGCTTTTGTACCGACGATATTGATCGTTTGAATTTTTGATACTTCACCTTCCACCACTGCTATGTTAATCGCAACACGATTACGCTCTTGCGGGGTTACGGTAGTCGTTACTTCAAGCCCATAACGGCCGCGAGATACGTACTGCTTTTTGATCTCTTGCTCCGCTTTATCCAAAATGGAGCGATCAAATATACGGCCTTCGGCAAGGCCATTTTCACGCAGTGATTTTTTTAAGGTATCGCCGTCGAACTCTTTCGCGCCCGTAATAATGATCGAGCTGACTGTGGGCCGCTCTACCACTGAGATGACAAGCGTATCGCCAATCGATTCGATTCGAACATCGCGAAAGAAACCCGTTGCAAAGAGCGATTTAATGGCCGCCGATGCAATATCAGCATCAATTCGCTCGCCCACTTTTACCGGCAAATAACTAAAAATTGTGCCAGGCTCTGTGCGCTGCGCGCCTTCGACGCGAATATCGCGAATAACAAAGGGCTCGAACGACGGTGCCACCGTTTGGGCGACCGTGACTGAGGCAACGATGGAAACTAGGGCCGCAACAAGCGGGCGTTTGACGAAGGGAAACAGAGTCAAAATTTTCTTCCGATTAGCGGTTACGGTTTGGGTAACAATCGCGAGGGTGTCCGGTACGGTCATTGTGAGATTTTACGTCGGCCCTTGAGGCGCGGAGTCAGTTGCCAATCAGGTAACGGGTAAAGTCGTTAAACAGCGCAAGCCCCATGAGAGCAACCACGAAGCTAACCCCAATGCGCTGACCCCACTCCATCATGCGCTCCGAAGGCGGTTTACCTTGTACTGCTTCGACGGCATGATACAGCAAGTGCCCGCCATCGAGCATGGGGACTGGTAGTAAATTGATCACCCCGATACTGATGGAAATGAGCGCGATAAACGCAACAAAATTAGAAAATCCGCTTTGAATCGACTGCCCAGCATAGTCCGCCATCGCAACTGGGCCGGAAATATTTTTGAGTGAGGCTTGCCCGGTAATAATCTTGCCCATGATTTTGAGGGTAAACACGGACAAATCCCAGGTACGCGTTGTAGCGCGTTGCAACGCATCGAACGGACCGTAGTTGACGGTTCGCTGAGTTTTCTCTAACAGTTCGCGATCAATTTTTGCGCCGATACCAAGACGACCCACTTCTTTGCCATCGACAACCTGCGCCGCAGGGATTAAGCTCAATTTTTGCGTTTGCCCAGCACGCAATAGCTCGATTTCGAGTGCCTGCTTCGGGGCGTTCGCAATACGCTGGGACAACTCAACCCAGCGCTCAATCCGCTCACCATTTACAGCGACGATAAGATCGCCCTCGCGCAAACCTCCGCGTTTGGCAACGCCATCGGCGCTGACCACCCCGACAATCGCTGGAAGCGGATTCCATAGCCCTAAACCTGTTGCGGAAACAGGATCCGTTTTTTCATCGCCGGAAGGCGCTGGTATCGCCAATTCGATTTCATGCTCGCGGTCTTTTTCATCGCGCACCAAGAGCTTCGCACGATCCCCCGCGCTAATGAGGACGCGCCAGCGGGCATCGTTCCAGCTGGAAACCGATTCTCCGTTGACTTTCACAATCTCATCGCCCAGTTTGAGGCCCGCTTTTTGCGCGATGCTACCGGCTGGCGGCTGCTCAATGAGCGCGCGGGTTTCGGCTACGCCACCCATGTTCAACGCGGCCAACAAACCGATGGAAAGCACAAAATTTGCAAACGGTCCGGCGATCACGATAATGCTGCGCTTTATTAAGCTGGCGCGATTAAACGTGCGATGCAAGTCAGCAGCCGGAACATTGCCTTCCCGTTCATCAAGCATCTTTACATAGCCGCCCATGGGAATCGCCGACAGGGCCCATTCTTCTTTGTCGGGACCACGGACCCATTTTTTTATGACGTTACCAAAACCGACCGAGAAACGCAGTACCTTTACGCCCGCCCATTTCGCAGCCCAGTAGTGCCCGAGCTCATGCCACGTCACCACGATACCAATCGTGGCCAAGAAACCCAATATTTTTAACGCAACGTCCACACGATCTCCTTTGCGGTTGCGCGTGCTGCGTGATCGACCGCAAGCACGTCATCCAGTGTATCGACTGCTTCGCGCGGCTGCTTGATAAGCGTTTTTTCCACAACGCGGGCGATATCGGTAAACCGAATTTGTTTGGCAAGAAAAGCTTCGACAGCAATTTCATTAGAAGCGTTCAATATTGCCGGCGCTGCGCCTGCTTCACGCAGCGCGTCCAGTGCGAGCTTTAGGCACGGAAAGCGTTGGTAGTTGACTTGTTCGAATGTAAAGCCGCCCGTTCGCGTCCAATCCAGCGCAGCACTGCCAGAAGTAATGCGTTCGGGCCAGGCCAGCGCGTTGGCTATCGGCGTTCGCATATCGGGC
>JANMDS010000565.1:0-2341 GCA_031376405.1 Betaproteobacteria bacterium | reverse complement strand
TTTGACCTCTGGTTTTTATTGTGTTGATATTGTCTGTCCAGCGCGTGGGCAAGCGCATTTGCAATTTTCGCCTCGCTTACACCCATGAAGAACGCTATCTTGTGTGTGTCGCAGTTGCCGCGCCAAAGGCGCAACAACTCGCTGTGAGATAGGCTGACGTTCATGCGACCGGCTCCAGATCCGACAAAAGCATTGTTTGCGGCCGCTCTTTGCTGTCCAAAAGAACGGAAGCGCGGGCGGGAATGTTTATGCCCGCGTCAAACGTGGCGCGGACCACGCCGCGTGTTCCGGTCGAGCGCTGGCGGACTTTGACGCCAAGCCGGAACGTGGGGGCCTCAGATGCGACGGCGCGACGGGTCACGCTGCTTCCCTCGCAAGTCTGGCTTGCCCGATCGCGCATCCGATAAGCTCTGCAATTTGCGGGACTACGGCGCTGCCGAGGGCTGCAAGTCTGTCTGGCCTGATTAAGCCATGTGGGGGTACGCTCGCGCTTCGGGTGCGTTGGTAGGCCCCGGCGACGTTGTAGTCGCCAATTAATGTCGCTTTCATTGGCAGAAACCCTTTTTTAAGTTACTATATCCTGCTCGCCGTTCCCGTACCCGTCCCCGAACCCGGACGTTGGAAGTATGCCGCGCAAAATTATGACTTCCATGGTGCAGCCTCCCATGCTTTTGTCGCAGCATCTGACACCGCAACGACGCTGGTGATGTTGCGAATTTGAAGATTGGCAGCGGGGCCAACGCGACAACTTGAAGATGGGCCAGTTGTAGCGAGGCCGATGAAGCCCTTAACATCAGCCGACCAATACAAACAGTTGCGCGCCGCCCTGAGTGTAATCGTCTCGCCGTCAATGTCGCTTGTGTAGCCAAAAAACACGCCGCGATACGCGGTCGTGACCAAAACAGCAATCTCGGGTCCGGCTTGCTTTTCTTTCGGCGTTATGTTGGTGGCGATGCCGCCAAATATGGACGCGATTTCGCGCGCATCACCTATTGTCAGTTTAGAAATGTCCATAGTTCTCTCCTTTGGGTTGTTTTTCAAAGATGGTGCGGCCACAATAGACCACCTTAGTTAAATTATAGCGTGCATCATAGCGATCAATGCGATGAGCCGTGCGGTAGAATGTCATCCGATAATACGAAGGGAATAAGTCATTTGGAAACCAATGCTGAAAGATAAATTTCAATCATTTGCTCTTGTTCAACACGACCTGCCGTTTCTTGACGGCGAAGCGCTATCACCTTGCGAATGATCTTGGCATCAAAGCCGTTGGCCTTGGCCTCTTTGTAAACCTCGGACTTGTCAGCGTTTATTGATTTGATCTCTTCTTCAAGACGCTCAATCCGCTCAACCAGCTTTTTCAGATGCTGTGCGGTCTGCGGGTTCATGTCGCTGTTGTGCCCAGAGTTCATGATATTAAATCCTTCGCGCGTGCACGCACATGAGGCGGAACAAGATCGGCGTGCGTAACCTTCCTGCCTGACCATTCCACGATGCTATTAGCTACATCAAGTGGCGGCATTCTCAGCCCGTGCATATAGCGATTGACTGTCGTGATATCGCGACCGATTGCGTCAGCAACTGTGATCGGTTTTAGCTTTTTCAGCCGCATGTATTCGATGAGTGTCATGCCATGACAAATGCACGCGGCGCAATCGGTGTCAACCAGGCTGCGAAAGATAGATTGCCGCAAACGCATTCTCCTTATTGACGGCGATTGCGTTTGGCGCAATAATTAGGTCACACAAGAGGAGACGGGAATGCTAGCCACAATGTCAGAGATTTTTAAAGACGCCCACTGGAACGCTCGGACATATGCAACGGTTGCCAACCGGACATATGCACAGCAGTTTGCGTGTGCGCTCCGTGACCGGATGGCATCCGAGTTTCGTCACAAGCGAATTGCGGCTGAAGCCGTTAAGGAGAACGCTGCGAAAATCCGCACATTTAAGGCGATGCCACGGCATCAGCTATTGAGAGAGATTGAATGGCTGGAAACGCTAGGGAACCCGATTTACAGCCCCAGCAAGAATGTGAACATGTGGCGCAATGCGCGCATTGATGTCGAATTAGCAAGGAGTGCACTATGATGGACGAGAACGCAATTTGTAACGCGCTTGCCGAAGCGAAGCACGGCGGTTTAGAAATTATTGGAAACCTTACTAGGCTGCATTATGACCGCATGAATATCCATCCTGCAGTATGCGCCGACATCCTTGCCGATAGCATCCGCGCCGCCAAGGAAATTCTTTTCGCCCTTCAGAAAATTCAGGAGACAAAGTGATGCCCTTCGCCAAGAAACCGGCTGTTGCCGCACCCCTCGCGTCCGTCGTTATCTCAT
>JANMDS010000559.1:0-13795 GCA_031376405.1 Betaproteobacteria bacterium | reverse complement strand
GTTTTCCGATCCGATGGCCGATGGCCCGGTGATCCAGCGTTCTTCAGAGCGCGCACTCGCCAAAGGCGTAGGCATGAAATCGGTGCTCAGTTGGGTGGCGGCGTTTCGTCAAAAAAATACGACAACACCCGTAGTGCTAATGGGCTACGCTAATCCAATTGAGGCGATGGGTACGCAGCGCTTTACCGATGAATGTAAGCGCGTGGGCGTGGATGGCGTGTTGGTGGTGGACTACCCGCCAGAAGAAGCCGAAACGTGGAGCGCGCAACTCGCAGCCGCTGGCATCGCGCCCATTTTCTTGCTCTCACCGACTACACCCACCGCCCGCATCGCCCATGTGGGCAAACTCGCGCGCGGCTATGTGTATTACGTGAGCCTGCGCGGCGTCACCGGCGCGGGGCATTTAGATACCAACGAAGTAGCCGAGAAATTGTCCGCGATTCGCCAGCACGTAAAAGTGCCGGTGGGGGTGGGCTTCGGTATTCGCGATGGGGCAACGGCACGGGCTGTGGCGCAGCATGCGGACGCAGTAGTCATTGGTTCTGCGCTGGTTTCGCACTTGGAAGCGGCAGGCTCCGGCTATGGCGCAGCGGCGCAGACGTGGCTGGGGGGCATTCGCAGTGCGTTGGATGCGTGATGTGTAAAAACCTTCAACGCAGCGGTAAGGGTAGCGTCAGGGGTGCAGTTTCAGATTTTGATGTTTTTAAGTTTGCAAATTTTGTTTAGACTTGAAGTGAAACACCTATGAGTTGGTTATCAAAAATTATTTCTCCCGGTATCCGCCTAGAAGGCGCAGAGAAAAAAGGGGTGGCTGAAGGCGTTTGGGTGAAATGCCCGAAGTGTTCCGCTGCCCAATTCGCGGAAGACATGGAAGCCAATTTGCAGGTGTGTAGCAAGTGTGGGCATCACCTGCGTTTGGGTGCGCGGGCGCGCGTAAATTCGCTGCTCGATGAAAAACCCCGCCGCGAAATCGCCAATGATTTAGTGCCAGTGGATACGCTCAAATTTAAAGACAGCAAAAAATACGGTGATCGGTTAAAAGCCGCGCAGGTAGCTACAGGTGAAAACGAAGCGTTAGTTGTAGTGCAGGGGTGTATTCAACGCGTGCCGGTAGTGTTGGCCGTATTTGAGTTTGAATTCATGGGCGGTTCGATGGGCTCGGTGGTGGGAGAAAAATTCGCCCGTGGCGTGGCCGCGGCAGTAAAGCAGAAGCTTCCCTTTATCTCGGTTGCGGCTTCGGGCGGAGCGCGGATGCAAGAAGGCTTGCAGTCGCTTATGCAAATGGCCAAGACCACTGCCGCGCTGGGCGATTTGTCCAAACATCGGTTGCCTTACATCTCGATTTTGACCGACCCCACGATGGGTGGGGTATCGGCAAGCTTTGCCTTTATGGGCGATGTGGTGATTGCCGAGCCGCAAGCGTTGATTGGGTTTGCTGGCCCGCGCGTGATTGAGCAAACGGTGCGAGAAGTATTGCCCGAAGGCTTTCAACGGGCAGAGTTTTTGCTGGAAAAAGGGGCGATTGACATGATTGTGGATCGCAAAGATTTAGCCACGCGTGTCGTACAAATAATTTCGCTTCTGCAAAACCGACCGGCCACTTCTGAGTCGGGTTCGAAGTAAATGACGGTGCGCGCCGGTTTGCAAACTTCGGTGAACCGCGTTCGTGCGCTGCCGTGGTCGGCGATTTGTTTCGCGCTCATCGCGTTTGTAGTGGCGCTCCCGCTGTTTACACACAATTTGGGTGATCCAGCGTGGTCAACCACGGGAGAACGTGCCGTTCCTAAAAACTGGTTTGGCGTGCCAGGCGCGTGGTTTGCCGATATTTTGTTTACGTGGTTTGGTCGTGCGAGCTGGTTAGTGCCAATCGGCATCGCGTCGCTGCTCGTAGGTATCGTTGCTCGGTTGCGTCGGCCCGAATTGCCTATTTTTTCAGTTGTGGTGCGGGTATTTGGGCTTTGTCTAGTGCTCGCTTCGTGCGCAACATTGGTCGCGCTCAGGCTCTATAAAGGCGCGGGCGGTTTGCCCGCCGGTGCCGGTGGCGTGATGGGCAGCTCGTTAGCGGCATTCGGTGTGAAATATGCGGGCTTTACTGTTGCAACGCTCGCTGCGCTCGTTGCGACACTCTGGACGTTCGCGCTCATGTGTGGATTCGGTTGGCTGCGCGTGGCGGAGTTAGTGGGCAGCGTTTTTGATCGCTTTTTAGGTAAACAACGCGACAAAATCCTTCACGATATAGAAGTGAAGGAAGACGAAGCCATCGGGCGGGAATTTGCCCAAGAACGAGAGGAGTTCGTAGCCCGCGAACGGGTGCGCGTGGCTGAGCATCAACCGATTCGCATCGATGAGCCGGTGTTCGAAATTGAGCCAGCGCCGAAAGCCGTGAAGCGCATGGCACGCGAAAAACAGACCACACTATTTAGTGAATTTGCCTCTCCCCTACCGCCGCTTGAATTGCTCAATGCGCCGCAGGCGCAAGAGGCGAGCATCAACAAAGAAACGCTGGAATACACCTCGCGGTTAATCGAGCGCAAGCTCTCCGAATTTAACGTGCCTGTAAAGGTCATCGCCGCTCAGCCGGGTCCCGTGATTACTCGCTACGAAATTGAGCCGGATACGGGCGTGAAGGGGTCCAGCATTGTGAATTTGGCGCGCGATTTGGCCCGTTCGATGAGCGTGGTGGCCGTGCGTGTGGTGGAAACGATCCCCGGGAAATCGTGCATGGGTTTAGAAGTGCCCAATCCGAAGCGGCAGATGGTTTCGCTCTTCGAAATTTTGAGCTCCGGCGCGTATACCAACGACGCGAGTCCGCTTTCGCTTGCGATGGGTAAAGATATTTCGGGCAAACCCGTCACTGCAGATTTGGCGAAAATGCCGCATTGCTTAGTGGCCGGTACGACCGGATCGGGTAAATCGGTGGCGATTAACGCGATGATTTTGTCGTTGCTTTACAAAGCGGAACCTTCAAAAGTGCGGCTGGTATTGATTGATCCGAAAATGTTGGAATTATCGGTGTACGAAGGCATCCCGCATCTGCTCTGCCCCGTGGTAACGGATATGAGGCTCGCAGCCAACGCGCTGAACTGGTGCGTCGGCGAAATGGAGAAGCGTTACAAACTCATGAGTGCAATGGGTGTGCGCAATTTGGCGGGTTTTAATACCAAAGTGGCCGACGCGAAAGCCCGTGGCGAGCCACTCACCAATCCGTTTTCCCTCACGCCCGATACCCCAGAGCCGCTTCAGCATTTGCCGCTCATCGTGGTGGTGATTGATGAATGGGCCGATTTGCTCATGGTGGTGGGCAAGAAAATTGAAGAACTGGTAGCACGGCTTGCACAAAAAGCACGGGCGGCTGGTATTCATTTAATTGTGGCGACGCAGCGCCCGAGTGTTGATGTCATTACGGGACTGATTAAAGCTAACATCCCGTCGCGCGTGGCCTTCCAAGTTTCATCGAAAGTAGATTCCCGCACCATCCTCGATCAAATGGGCGCTGAGGCTTTGCTTGGGCAAGGCGATATGCTTTATATGCCGCCGGGCACGGGCTATCCAGTGCGGGTACACGGCGCGTTCGTGAGTGACGATGAGGTCCACCGCGTGGTGGAACATCTCAAAATGACCGGCGAACCACAGTACATCGAAGGTATTTTGGATGGACCGGAAACGGACATTGACGCAACGGGGTTGATCTCGAGCGGCGAAGGCGAATCCGATGCGCTCTACGATCAAGCGGTGGAGCTTGTTATCAAAACCCGCCGTCCTTCGATATCGCTTGTGCAGCGCCACTTACGCATTGGCTATAACCGAGCGGCTCGCCTGATTGAGCAAATGGAAGCAGCCGGGTTGGTCACGCCGATGGGCAACAATGGTAATCGGGATGTCATCCAACCGCCTAAGCAGGAATAGCGGGTGTTTTCCCTTTAATACCTGCGGCGCAAAAAGCGAGTTTTTTCGGAGATATCGTCACAAAAACGTGCTTTTTACGCCGCAGGTTTTTTATAGAAAAACGTACGCGATTGAACCCCTTCGCGCGTTAACGCTCAAATCGCTGTTGCTCCAATTGGAAACCATTGTTATGCGTCACCTTCTGCTCATGCTTTTGTTCGCTCCGCTCGTAGCGCTCGCCTCGCCGGTGGACGATTTGCGTGCGCTCACCAAAGACTTGCGCTCTCTGTCTGGGGATTTCACGCAGGCAACGGTTGATGCTTCGGGCAAGCCTACCAAAACGCTTAGCGGCACCTTCAGCATTGCGAAAGGGGGTAAGTTCCGCTTTGATTATTTGAAGCCCTATAGACAAGTGCTGGTGAGCGATGGCGCGAAATTTTCCACCTACGATGCCGACCTCGCGCAAATGACGGTTAGAAAGCTGGAATCATCGCTCGCCGCGACGCCGCTCGCGGTGCTTTCGGGCAGTACGCCGATTGATAGCGTGTTTACGCTCGCGAATGCCGCCGAAGCCGACGGTTTGCAGTGGGTGGCCACCACTGCTAAACAAGCCGAGACCGCCGTAAGTGATTTGCGCTTTGGGCTCTATGGCGGCGTGCTCAAAGCGCTCACGTGGACGGATCTCTACGGCAAGCGCACGCTAATGAAGTTCGGCACGCTCACCCGCAATGGCACAGTCAATGATGCCGAGTTTGCGTTTACCCCGCCAGCGGGTACGGATGTCGTCGGGCAGTAACGGCGCCCAAAATTATGTAAATACCTGCGGCGCAAAAATGACAATTTTTTGGAGATATCTCTCAAAATATGCCATTTTTGCGCCGCAGGTATTTACTCTGTACGAAAACCTGAACGTTGCCGTCGCGCCAGCACAACCACTAACAAGGCCAACACAATCAACGCCCATTCACTCATGGTAGGAACTGGCGCGAAAGGTTGTGGCGGCGCTTGCAAATTCAACTGCCCTCGCACTGCACCGCCGGGGTGAGCCGCGGTATGGATGTTGAAATAAAAACCGCTAGGGTTCGCTAAGATTTCGGCGGCAAGTGTGAGCGAAAGTACACCATTGCCAGAAAACTGAGCGCTGAAATCAAACACCACCGGACCGTTTGTACCTGCCGCTCCGCGGTGAATGTGAGCAAGTGTCGCAACGTCTACATTCGCTGTCGATAGCTGCCAGTTCACCGCACCTGTGACCGGATCAATCGTAATCGCGCCAGCGCCCGAACCATCTGGGTCTCCGTTGGACACTTCATTGCGTCCGAGTAAAGCGCTTACAAACGTGTTCGCTGCGGGTAACGCTGCGGTACTGAGTTGCCCCCGAATAGCACCGCCAGGATGAGCAGACGTGTGCACGTTGACATAGAAGCCAGCGGGATTAGCGAGGATTTCGTTTGCGAGCACCGTCGTCATCGTTCCGCTTCCAACGAGGTTGGCTGAAAAATCAAAAACCACCGCGCCATTCACCCCAGCAACTGCCCTGTGAATGTGTGCCGCAGATGGGGTAAGGATGTTGAACGCAGCGATGCTCCAGGTTACCGCGCCGGTGGCCGCATTGATCGTCACCGCTGCTCGCCCCGTGCCATCGGGGTCGCCGTTGGAGACTTCATTTGTTCCCAATAGTGCGGCATTCAGCACGGTTTGCGCGCTGGCGCTGCCAACTAAAATCGCCAGTGCAAATAAAAATACGCGCAAGGTGCGCCCTATACTCTTTGCTATTAACATAGACGAGAACTCCTTTTGGCTGGAAAGCGCGAACGCTCGAACACGCGCGATGCCTTCTACTCTACGCGCCATTTTCTAAAATGAAAAGAAGAAATCGTCCGATTCTGAACTAAGTTTTTTGCTGCTATGACACACAGTTTTTGTTTTGCGCATTGTCAACGACAGAATGACGAAATGGATGACTCAAATGATATTTGGTAACACGACAAATGTTGCGCTGGCTCTACCGCGCGAACGAGCATTTCACCCAAGACCGCTACTTGCGGTGCCCATTCGGCCATCGCACGCGCAACGCGTTGTATTGATTGGCGTCTTGGCGTTGGCCGGCTTCGTGCTTTGGAACGCGCACCTTCAGTGGTGGATTGCGCTCGGGGGTTCTTTACTCATGTTTATCTACACATCCGACTTAGTGCGCTCCCAACGACACTATGCCGTTACCCATTTGCAGCTGTTACCCGACGATGGATTGGAGCTGCGTTGCGTAGACGAACCTGAAGCGGTTTCTGCTCAACTTTTACCGCCCCTCTTCGTTAGCGGCGTTTGCGTCGCGATTCGGTGGAAACGTGAGGGAGTGAAGCCTAGATCGGGCGCGCTGTTTTTAACTCCAGATCAAATGTCCACCGAGAAATTTCACGCGCTGCGGGTTAGACTCAAATACTTACGAACCCTACCGCCCACACCTTAGGGGGCGTTGCCTGGCGCGAGTAAAGTAATGTAACGTTCGACCAACTCAGAAAGCGCAATGCGCTCCACTTTGGCTTCACCGGGATGGGTTTTGTTGCGCAATGGCGAATCCACCGCCCCGGGCGCAATCGTGTGCACGCGTGCGAACGCCCACTCGAGCGCCAGCAATTGCGCAAAATGATCGATGCCCGCTTTGGCCACGCCGTAGCCACCCCAGAACGGACCCGGTGCAGCAACGTGGGAATCGGTAGTGAAGATGACGGCGGGCGAGGGCGCCGCCCGCAATACCCCCTCAAAAGCGCGGGTGAGCATCATGGGACCGAGCGTATTGACGATCCAGGTGCTTCGCAAATGCTCAATCGTCTGCGCGCTAATCGGTGCGACCGCGCCGAGTTCAGCCGCGCAATGCACCAGCCCATCTAACTTACCGCATTCTTTTTGAATCGCTGTGGCGACTTGACCAAAAGCCTCCACGCTCGATTGGGAAAAATCAAGTGGCATCAAAAACGGTTCTGGTGCACCAGCGTCCACGATTTCGTCGTAAACCAAGTTGAGCTTTTCTGCATTTCGCGCGCTTAACACCACCGTTGCGCCGTGCCGCGCACACACGAGCGCCAGTGCGCGTCCCACGCCTTGGCTCGCCCCAGTAATAAAGATTGTTTTCGTATCAAGATTGTGTGCGTGCATCGAGGTCAATAGTTTTGCTTGGTTACGCGCAAGTTTAGCGGCGCACTGCGTCGGTGCGTTTTCGTACACCGATTTTTTTTCGAAGCGATCGTATTCAACCCTCCTTCTATACCTGCGGCGTAAAGTCGGCATATTTTGATCAATATCTCTCAAAAAAATTGATGTTTTTGTAGTCGTATTTGTCGCGATGAAAGCGAACGGTGGATTGCGTTTGGAACCAAACTAGGGCTTCGTCTGCACCACCAAAAGCGTCTTCGTTTGTGCTACGCTCTGTCAACACCTGATTGATTTTGGATTTGATGAATTTCTACGATGAGATGTTTGGGCTTAACGGCGCGCGCGATGTGCCTCTTAGCCACTACACAAATTACGAGCGCTGGGCCAAAACCTATTCGACGCACGCAATGGAGGCTAAGCGCGCGCAGGCCGATGCCGCATTTCGGCAGGTAGGCATTACGTTCGCGGTGTATGGCGATGAGGCAGGCACGGAGCGATTGATCCCGTTCGATTTGATTCCGCGTGTGATCCCTGCGCAGGAATGGGCCATGCTTGAAAAAGGGCTCAAGCAACGTGTGCGCGCACTAAACTTGTTTATTCACGACGTGTACCACGGGCAACGCATTGTCAAGGCTGGCGTGGTTCCAGCGTCACAAATTTATTTGAATGCCCAGTATCGTGCGCAAATGCAAGGGGTGAGCGTCGCGGGCGACAACTACTGCCATATTGCGGGTATCGACATCGTTCGCGCGGGCGAGGGCGAATTTTATGTGCTCGAAGATAATTTACGCGTGCCCTCCGGCGTATCGTATATGCTTGAGGATCGCAAGATGATGATGCGCTTATTTCCAGACGCGTTCTCGGCACTGCCCATCTCTCCCATTGAGCATTACCCCGATATGCTGCTCGAAACGTTGCGTAGTAGTGCGCCTGCGGGGGTGGATGCACCAAGTGTTGTAGTGCTTACGCCGGGTATGTACAACTCAGCCTATTTTGAGCATGCGTTTCTTGCTCAGCAAATGGGCGTGGAGCTCGTCGAGGGCAAAGATTTGTTTGTCGACGATGGACTCGTGTTCATGCGCACGACGCAAGGCCCGCAGCGGGTAGATGTAATTTACCGGCGTGTTGACGATGATTTTTTAGATCCGCTGGTGTTTCGTGCGAGTTCGTCATTGGGTGTGCCTGGGCTTATGTCCGTAGTGCGCGCAGGTCGGGTCACTGTGACCAACGCAGTGGGCACCGGTATTGCTGATGATAAATCGACCTATCCATTTATTCCGGAGGTGATCAAGTTCTACCTGGGCGAAGAGCCGATTTTGAATAACGTGCCAACGTATCAATGTCGGAAGCCCGATGAGCTTTCGTACGTGTTGGCGAATCTCGCAACCCTTGTAGTTAAAGAAGTGCACGGCGCTGGGGGCTACGGCATGCTCGTCGGGCCCGCGTCTAGCGCCAAACAAATAGAAGATTTTCGAGCGCGCGTTGTGGCCAAACCCGAGGGCTATATCGCCCAACCTACGCTGGCGTTGTCAACGTGCCCAACCTACGTCGATTCCGGTATTGCTCCGCGGCACATTGATCTGCGCCCCTACGTGTTGTGCGGAAAAGAGACCCAACTCGTGCCTGGGGGCTTATGCCGCGTGGCGCTACAGGAAGGCTCGCTCGTGGTGAATTCTTCTCAAGGCGGCGGCACGAAAGATACTTGGGTGCTCACCGAATGAAACTTAACTTTTTATCAACATGCTAAGTTCCACCGCCGATCACCTATTTTGGATGGCACGCTACACCGAGCGCGCAGAAAACACTGCTCGCATGCTCGACATTCACCTGCAAAGTACGCTGCTAGCCGGCGGACGCAGCGTGAGCCAACGCGAACAGGCCGCGCGCGCGATGTTAACGATTTCCGAGCTGGAGCCCGCGTTTTTGGTTTCCAATTCCGCGCTTTCGAGCGAAGCGGTACTGCGCTACATGGTGTCTGATACAGGCAATGGCTCAAGCATCGCTGGCGCGTTGTTTGCAGCCAGGGAAAATGCCCGTGCAGTGCGCGGTGCAATTACTACTGAATTATTCGAGACGATAAACGTGACTTGGTTAGAGCTGCAAGCCCGGCTCGCCGACGACGCCTGGGAAGATGACCGGGCCGCCTTTTTTGCATGGGTGAAACATCGGGCGCATTTAACCCGTGGGGTGACTTCGGGCACGATGCCGCGTGACGATGCGTATCGTTTTGTAGCCATTGGCACTGCGCTCGAGCGGGCCGACAACGTAGCCCGGCTCTTAGATGTGAAATTTCATGAAGCCGATGTCTCGCAGATCCAGGATTGGGATGCCAAGGGCGAGTACTACCATTGGGCGGCAATCTTGCGCAGCGTTTCGGGTTTCGAAATTTATCGCAAAACCTATCGCGACACGATTACCCCGTCGCGCGTTGCGGAGCTTTTAATCTTGCGCGCCGATATGCCCCGTTCGCTCTTGGCCGCGATGAATGCGCTTTGCAATCAGCTGGAGAACGTGGCGAACAAGCGCAGCGCAGATACGCTGCGATGCGCGGGCTTGCTGCGCGCCGAGCTCCAATTTGCACGCATCGACGATGTGTTATCGCGGGGGCTACACGCCTACTTGCAGGCTTTTTTAGAGCGTGTAGACGAAGTGGGTCGGCGTATTAGTAACGATTTTTTGGTTAACTAATTTGGTAAATGACTATGCGCCTGACAATTCATCACCGCACGCATTACACATACGAAAATGCGCCGACGCACATGGTGCAGTTGCTAAGGCTCACCCCGCGTGACGAGGCACATCAACGGGTCATCGAGTGGAAAATCACCGCACCTGGCCGCCAAACCTCGTTTCGGGATTCGTTTCAAAACATTACCCAGACCCATGTGGTGCAAACCCCGCACGCCTCGCTAGATATTGAGGTGAACGGTGTTGTTGAGCTCCAGCGCTTGGTGGATGGCGAATTGCGAGAGGAGGAAACAGTGCCACCGATTGCTTATTTGTGCCCCACCGAACTTACGCAAGGCGATGTTGCGCTGAACGCGCTTGCGCCTCAGGCCTTAAGTCATGGACTCACGCGCCCTGTAGATGCACTGATGCTTGCCGGCGCGATTTGTCGAGTTGTTGACTATCAATCCGGCCAAACTGATGCGACGAGCACGGCGGCGCAAGCGCTTGCGCTCGGTCGTGGCGTCTGCCAGGATCACGCACACGTGATGATCGCCGCTTGTCGAAGCGTTGGTGTACCGGCCCGCTATGTGAGCGGGTATGTAGACCCTGGAAGTAGCCGTGCCGCCGCCAGCCACGCCTGGGCAGACGTGTGGCTTGGCAACCGCTGGGTGAGTATTGATGTAACGAATGGTGTTTTTGCAAGCGATGGGCACTGCCGGTTGGCTGTGGGTCGTGACTATCTGGATGCCAGCCCGATTCGGGGCATTCGCGAGGGCGGGCGGGCCGAACACTTAGAGGTTTCTGTCAACATCGCCACCGCGCAGCAATAGCTCTCCTACAATAAGGGATTCGTTTTTTTGTAGGGTATTTGTGTGACGTATTGCGTAGCGATAAAGCTCAATGCCGGATTGGTCATGCTCTCCGATAGCCGCACGAACGCGGGTGTAGATCACATCAGCACATTTCGAAAAATGGCAGTGTATGAAAAGCTAGGTGATCGGGTACTTGTATTGCTGTCGTCGGGCAACTTAGCGGTAAGCCAGGCTGTGCGCGAACATTTAGGGCGGGACGGCGCGGCCGGCCCGCTTTGGAGCGCGGCCAATTTGTTTGAGGTGGCCCAACGTGTGGGCGATGCGATTCGAGTCGTAGCAGCGCGTGAGGCGGATGCACTGACCCACGCTGGAGTTGAATTCAACATCAATTTTTTGCTCGGTGGCCAAATCGCAGGCGAGGCGCCAAGGCTTTTTCACATCTATTCGGCGGGCAATTTCATCGAAGCCACAGACGAAAATTGTTACTTCCAAATTGGTGAGGCCAAATATGGAAAGCCAATTATCGACCGTGTGGTTACGCCCGAGACATCCCTTGATGAGGCCGCCAAGTGCGCGCTCATCTCGATGGATAGCACGTTGAAGTCGAATCTCTCGGTGGGCTTGCCGCTAGATTTGTTGGTGTACGAGACGGGTCAATTAAGCGTAACCCACGCGGCCACCATTGACGAACATAACGCCTATTTTCAGATGATCCGCAATACATGGGGCAAGCGATTGCGGCAAGTGTTTCTTGAAATTGAGGCTCCGCGTTGGCTCGCAAGTAACGCGGGATCCTCTAAATTCGCCCCGATTCGCCCGACGCTGATCGATAACGACAACACACCGGCTGTGCTACAGCAATTGGCGCTCGCTGCGCAGACCAAGCAACCAGACGGCTAGCGCGCGAATTCTCACACTTGGGATAAACAAATACCTACGGCGCAAACACGAACGATTTTGAGGAATATCGTCCGAAATACCTCACTATTCATTGCGGCTCTGGGTTCGGTTTACTCGAAAAAATCCTTTGTGTGCTCGGCTTCGCGCAATTTCTAGCCGCGTAAATTTTTGATGTCCTTGGACTGCTGCCAAGCGTGCTGGGGGAGACTCGTTCGCGCAGTTGAGTTGCATTAGATGACTCCAAATGACAACATCTTTGCCCAAGTTCGGTGCATTTGTCAGAAACGGCATTATCTATAATGAATAATGTATGTAAAATGGATATTACAAAACACCTTAATCCATCCATCTAAAGTAGCCCTCGCAGTGACCGTCGCCCAATACCTGCAACGTTCTAGTTTTCGATTGCTCGCGGTAGCAGTAGGCGGTGTCGTAGCGGCATTAATCATACTTTTTTTGGTTTTCACTTTAGCGAAACATCGAAGCACCGGTTTAGCCCACATATCCTTGGTGAGTGAAAGTGTTTCGTCCGCAGTGTTATTTGGCGACGAGCGGGTGGCGAAATCGAGCCTTTCCGCGCTTACCGCGCTACGGGACGTGGAATGCGTTCGAGTTTGGCTGGCAGACGGTACGTTGTTTTCGCAGTATGTTGCACCGGGCGTGCGTAACCCAGAAATAGCGCCGCCAGATTTCTCGCAACAGGTTTCCTGGAGTCTTCGCGGGGCGGTGTTCACCGGGCCGGTAAAAGTGGACGGCGATATTCTAGCAAATGTCGAGATCAAAACAAAACTAAGCGATTTGTTTATAGAGCTCGGACTCATCACCGCTGTCGGGCTTACCGGACTCGCGTTAGCGGTGGTGATTGCCGCTAAAGTGCAGCGAAAACAAGCAGACCAAATCGTGCTGCCGTTAACTTCCCTTGCCGCGGTGATGTCTGGGATTTCAACCGGAAGAACTGATGTCAGCGCAAAAAACTCACCCCTACAAGAAATTCAAGTGCTCGGCAATGGTTTTAACGCGATGCTTGGCGACTTAACTCAACGCGAAATCGAAATTGCTGATTACCTGGAAAATTTGGAACTTAAGGTGTCAGAGCGCACTGCAGAATTATCAGCTGCCAAAAATTTAGCTGAAGTCGGCAGTCGCGCAAAGAGTGAGTTTTTGGCTACGATGAGCCACGAGATTCGTACGCCGATGAATGGCGTTCTTGGAATGACCGAGCTTTTACGTGGCACACGCCTCGACGTGGCGCAGCTGCGGTTTATCGATTCGCTGGAGCGCTCCGGGCGTCACTTGCTAGAAATCATCAACGATATTTTAGATTTTTCAAAGATTGAATCCGGTAAGCTTGAGCTGGAATCGGTTGAATTTGATTTACGTACGGTCATTGAAGAGGCGATAGAAGCGGTATCACCTGCTGCACATGGCAAATCTATTGAGTTAGTCGCTGACGTTCCCGTTCAACATGAACTCTACGTTCGTGGGGATCCGCTTCGTGTACGTCAAATGTTGGTGAACCTCCTGGGTAATGCCGTGAAGTTTACGGAAACCGGTGAAATTGTCGTACGCCTTTATTTACACCAAATAGAACCTGAATTCTTGCGATTTTCGCTCGCAGTTCGCGATACGGGTATTGGAATCCCTGAACATGCTAAGCGCTACATTTTTGATTCTTTTTCTCAAGTAGATGGTTCTACTTCTCGCAGGTTCGGAGGAACAGGGCTCGGTTTAGCCATTTGCAAAAAAATCTGTGAGTTGATGGGGGGGCGCATCCGCGTTGAAAGCGAAGTTGGGGTGGGCTCAGAATTCATCGTTGATTTGCACCTCGCGCGGGTTGCCGCACTGACGCCAACGCCTTTAGCGTCGCCAGACGTTTTCTCCGGCGTGGAAGTGCTCATCGTTGACGACAATTTGACGAATCTAGAAATCTTCGCGTGTATGCTGCAAGGATGGGGAATGCGACCTGTGGTTGCTACTGGCGCTGAGGAGGCTTTGCGCGCGCTGGAGCGCGGACCAAACATCCGATTGAT
Organism: Betaproteobacteria bacterium; assembly: GCA_031376405.1. Classification (GTDB taxonomy): domain Bacteria; phylum Pseudomonadota; class Gammaproteobacteria; order Burkholderiales; family Casimicrobiaceae; genus JANMDS01. Next base: position 348 of record JANMDS010000559.1, on the reverse strand, counting down.
CCTCACCGATATCCACATGCCCAACGTCGACGGGTTACGGCTCGCACGACAGATTAGGTCACGTTTTGGGCACCGAGCGCTACCCGTAATCGCCCTGTCTTCATCGGCGCAAACGATTACCTCGAAAGAGCGCGAAGCGGCTGGGTTGGTACGTAGCCTCACCAAACCCGTCCGGCAATCAGAATTATTCAATGCTATTCGCGAGGCGATGGGATTGCAAGTCGCCGATGAACCTCAAAAAAATCCAACGGGTCGGGCATCACCTAATACCATTTTGGGAGGTAACGTGTTGCTTGCTGAAGACAACGAAACTAATCAAATCGTTGCAATGGCATGGTTGCAAAGCGT
>JANMDS010000557.1:0-9343 GCA_031376405.1 Betaproteobacteria bacterium | reverse complement strand
ATGGCGGCGATGGTGATTCAAATGGCGATTTCCCGAGCGCGTGAGTTTGACGCGGATCGCGGCGGCGCAGAGATTTGCGGCGACCCGAAGGCGCTGGCGGATGCGCTTTCCAAAATCGAGCGTTTCGCGCAAGGCTTGCCGATGCCTACCGCCGAAGCCCACCCGGCTACGGCGCAGATGATGATTATGAATCCGCTCGCGGGCGGGGGGATTTCCGGTTTGTTTCGCACCCACCCGCACACGAAAGATCGGGTGGATAAACTGATGGCGATGGTGAAGTAGGCTTTACCGCCCCGGACAACGCGCGACGGAAGTTTCCGCCGCGCGTTTTTGTTTGAATTCACGTAAATACCTGCGGCGCAAAATGCCGCTTTTTTAAGGCAATATGTCCGAAATTCGCACGCCGTTATCAGAAGTATTCGCCGCCGCCGCCCGCACCACCCAGCGGGTTTTGCATGGGGAGAGCTTAGAAACGGCGATGGATTACGAGGATGTGGATGCCTTCGCGCCGCAATCGCGCGCGGCCTTTCGCGATTACTGTATGGGCAGCCTGCGCGATTGGCGTGCGCTGGAGTGGATCGCCCAACAAAGCGCCGAGCGCACGCAATTTACGCCGCAGGTATTGGGCGCGTTGCTTAATGTGGCGCTCTATGCCTTACGCAGCACGAAAGTGGCCCCGCATGTGATCGTTTCGCAAGCGGTGGCGGCTTGCGAATTGCTCGATGCGTTGCCCGCAAAAGGCTTGCTCAATGGCGCGTTGCGTGGCTTCCAGCGGCGGGCCCCCGAGCTCGAGCGGGCGCTCACCAAGCAATCGCCCGCCGTTCAATGGAGCTACCCCGATTGGTGGATTGCTAGGCTGAAGTCCGAGTGGCCCGAGCATTGGCAACAAATCGCGCAATCGGGCAATCGCAAGCCGCCGATGGCGTTGCGGGTGAACGTGACGAAAATTTCGCGCGACGACTACCTCGCCCAATGCGGCCACGAAGCCACGGCTTTTGGCCGAGCCGGCGTGATGCTCAAGCGCCCGATACCTGCGGCGCAGTTGTATGGCTACGCCGGCGGTTTGGTGAGCATACAAGATGGTGGCGCGCAGCTTTGCGCCGAGGCGCTCGCGCTTGAGGAAGGGATGCGCGTGCTTGATGCGTGTAGCGCGCCGGGCGGTAAGTCAGCTGCGCTATTGGAGCGAGCGAAGATTGCCTTGGTCGCCGTAGACCGCGATGCACCGCGACAAGCCACCACGCGCGAAGGCTTGGCCCGGCTGGGCTTGAAAGCGGAGGTGAAAGTGTCCGATGTCGCCCAACTTAACGGTTGGTGGGACGAAAAGCCGTTTGACCGGATTTTGCTCGACGCGCCGTGCACCGCCTCGGGCGTGGTGCGCCGCCACCCCGATGGCAAATGGCTCAAGCGAGAAACCGACTTACGCAATTTAGTCGCGTTGCAAGCAGAATTGCTTGCGAATTTGTGGAAAACGCTGAAACCAGGCGGCACGCTGGCCTACATCACCTGCTCGGTGTTCCGCGAAGAAAATGATCGGCAAGTGAGCCACTTCTTGTCCGCCAACGCCGACGCAAAAGTCAGAAGTGTTGTATGGTCCGAAGGGGTCGTTGCACACGGCATGGGACAACTCTTGCCCGCAGGGGCACCCAACACGCACAATCATGATGGGTTCTTCTGCGCGCTGCTTGATAAAGCGGCGCGGTAATTGGCGCGCATGGCTCAAATGGGATTTCATCGTTGGCTAGTCTGGTTCGCGCTCGCATGCGGCGTACTGGCACACGCCCAAAGTACACCATCGCGCGCGCCAGAGGTGACCTTCGATGACGAAGCGGCACTGCTGTCCGCCGACTTCAACCTCACACTCGGCTCGGCTTTGGAAGAGGCGCTCGCCCGTGGCGTGCCGCTATACTTTGTACTCGAAACGGAAGTGGTTCGCGAGCGTTTGCTCTTCAACGAGAGCTTGGCCAGCCGGAGCGAAACCTTTCGTTTGGCCTATGTGCCGCTTACCCGTAGTTACCGATTGAGCTCTGGGCTCTACACCCAGAACGTTTCTACCTTAGAGGCCGCCACACGGCAATTTTCCAAGCTACGCGCCACGCGGGTGGCCGAGCGTAAAGTGCTGCAAAAAGGCGAACGCTACGTGGCGCTTGCGAGGCTTCGGCACGACACCAGCCAATTGCCCAAGCCATTGCAATTGAGCGCCTTGGCCTCGCGCGAGTGGTCGATTGAAGTTGATCCGGTGCGCGTGACGTTCTTCACACCATGAACCAAACCCAGCTCAATCTGCATCCACCGCGCACCATGCGCTTGCTCTGGTTGTCGCTGGCGGTGGCTGGCGCCATCGGGCTTACGTTGTTGGCGGTGTCCGCCTCGAACTCTGGTTTGTTTCAGAAGCACTACAAATTACTGGTGATTTTGAATGTGGTGGTCGTGGCGATTTTGGTGATCGCGGTGGGCTACCAAGTGTGGCAAATAATCCAAGCGCGACGGGCGCGGGTGTTTGGCTCGCGACTCACCACGCGGCTCGTAGCCATTTTTGCTGGTATGACGGCGCTTCCAGGCTTATTGCTTTATCTGGTCTCATCACAGTTTCTGTCTTCTTCAATCGAATCCTGGGCTGATGTAAAGATGGACAAAGGCTTAGCGGCTGGATTAGCGCTGGCGCAATCTATCATTCGTGATCACGAAATTGACGCGGGCCAAACAACGGTGCGCGTGGCGACAATGCTCGGCGGCAACTCTGATGCGCAGGCGCAACAGCTTTTAGGGGAAGTGCGCAAGGCGGCAGATGCGAACGTGGCCGCCATCGTGAACGAAGCCGGTACCGTTCTCGCTGCGCAAAGCGAGCAAGGGTTGCCAAAACTGGAGCCGATAAGTTTGGATTGGAGCCAGATTGCGCCGCAGGTACCGCTCACGTCCACAGAAAATTTGGCCGATGGCGCACTCGCAGCGCGGGCGATTGTGCCCATCGCTGGGACGGCCACGCCTAATCGACGCGCGCTGGTGCTCTGGTTTGCCGTGCCCAAAGATGTGCGTACCCAACTGGAACTGGTGAACAACGCCTACACTGGCTACGGCAATTTCCAGGGCGGGCGCGATTTTTTAAAGCAGCTCTATAGTTCTACGCTCACCTTGGCATTGCTGCTATCGGTATTTTCAGCGCTCGGCTTGGCAATGATTTTTGCCGAGCGCTTTGCTCGCCCGCTGGCGCGCTTGGCCGAGGGCACGCGCGCCGTGGCCGAGGGCAACTACAGCGCGCGCCAGCCGGTGGAGTCGAGCGACGAATTAGGCGTGCTCACGCATTCGTTTAACACGATGACGGTGCAGTTGTCCGATGCGCAAACCCGCGATGAGGCAGCGCGCAAGCAAATTGAAACCTCCAACTCTTACCTTGAGAGCGTGCTGCGAAATTTATCAACAGGCGTGCTAGTTTTTGATAGTCAATTTCGCTTAAAGGTCGCCAACACGAGCGCAACGGTGATTTTGCAAGCACCGGTAGAGCAGCTGCGCGAAGAGTTTTTGGGGCAGTGGGACGATAAGCTTCCTGCATTACATGCATTTGCCGAGTTTTTGCGGCGGGGCTTTGGTGCGAGCCGGGATGGCGCGTGGCAAAAACAACAAGAGATGATGATCGGCGGCAATGCCCGCACCTTGCTTATTCGGGGCTCGCGTTTGCCTGGCGAATCCGATCGGGGCAATATCGTGGTGTTCGACGATGTGAGCGAAGTGATCCAGGCGCAGCGCGATACGGCTTGGGCGGAAGTTGCCCGCAGGCTCGCGCATGAAATTAAAAATCCGCTTACGCCGATTCAACTTTCCGCCGAACGGCTGCAAATGAAGCTCGGGCCGCAATTACAGCCCGAGCAAGGCGCAGCCCTTACGCGAGCGACTGAAACCATCGTGAATCAAGTAACCGCGATGAAAGAAATGGTTAATGATTTTGCCGCCTACGCCCGCCAGCCGAAGCCTGGCAGCATGGCCGCGGTGGACGTGGAGGCACTGCTGCGCGATGTCGTGGCGCTCTACGAAACCCACCACGAAAACGCCCCACAGGTGGTGTTGATGTGGAGTGCTGATGCGGCGATCATTGCCGGTGAAGCGACGCGGTTGCGGCAGGTGTTTCACAATTTGCTGCAAAATGCGGTGGACGCGATTAACGAACGGGTAGATAAGAGCACGGTGCCACAAGTGTCTGTGATCGCCACCCGCGAAGGTGAAGAGCTGGTGCTGGACTTTGAAGACAACGGCCCCGGCTTTGCTGAAAGCGTGCGCGCGCGGGCATTCGAGCCCTACGTAACGAGCAAACCAAAAGGTACCGGATTGGGGTTGGCGATTGTGAAAAAAATCATCGACGAGCACCACGCCCATATTGAAATCCGAAATCGGGAGGAAGGCAGTGGCGCTTGCGTGCAGTTGCGTTTCCCGCTTAACAGATCTTCCATTTAATAAATAAGAAACCGCCTGAGAAAACGCTATGCAAACAGAAATTTGGGTTATCGACGACGAAGTAGGTATTCGCGAACTCTTGTCGGAAATTTTGGAAGATGAAGGTTACCTTGTTCGCTTAGCCGAGAACGCTACTGCCGCAAGGGCGCTACGCGCTAACGGCGCACCGGGTTTAGCGTTGCTCGATATTTGGATGCCTGACTCTGATGGCGTTTCGCTGCTGAAAGAATGGAAAGCAGCGGGCCAACTTACCTTCCCCGTCATCATGCTCTCAGGGCACGCCTCGGTGGAAACCGCAGTGGAAGCCACGCGGATCGGCGCGTTTGACTTCCTTGAAAAACCCATTGGTCTGCAGAAATTGATGGCGAGCGTGAACCGTGCGCTGAAAGCGGCACCTACCCAGCGGCGGGCGACGATTGATCTTTCGGCGCTGGGAAGAAGTCCAGTCATCACAGAACTTCAGCAACGTTTAGAGCGCTTGATTAACGAAGGGCGTCCAGTATTTTTGTCAGGCGAATCTGGCGTAGGATTCGTAGAAGCCGCGCGCGCACTCCATGTGGAAAACACCCCTTGGGTCGTGCTCGAAGGAGGCCAACGCTTGATTTCCTCGCCACTTGAAATACTAGAGCAAGCACGCGGTGGCACGCTTTTTTGCGAAGAGGTCGCTGATTTAACGCGGAGTGAGCAGAAGAGTTTGGTCTTCATCATTACCCGCGCACCACAATACAACGTGCGAATTGTGTGCGCCTCGAGTGAGCCGCTCGCGCAGTTAGTGAGCGATGGGGCTTTTGATACAGCGCTGTATCAAGGATTCGCCAAAATGATGGTGGTCGTACCCTCATTGCGCACGCGGCCCGAGGATATCAACTATCTTATGGAACGGTTCGCATCGGAAGTCGCGCCTGGCTCGCTGGAGCGACTCACCGCCGATGCCCGCACCCAACTCGAAACGAGCGCGTGGCCCAGCAACATCACCCAATTGCGCAGCGTTTTAACCAGTTTGGTATTTGAAGGTACGGGGCCGGTATCCGCGCAACACTTATTGCCGCTTCTGGGCGATACCGCTGCGGAAGAACCGGTGCGCGCCGGGGCCGCACCAGAAATCCCGATCCGCTTCCTCGATATGCCGCTGCGAGAAGCCAGAGAAGCTTTCGAAAAGGTCTACTTCGAGAATTTACTCTCGCGCGAGAGCTTCAATATGAGCAAAATTGCTGAGCGCGCTGGTCTTGAGCGAACCCATTTGTATCGTAAGTTAAAGCAGCTTGAGATTAAATTTTCACGACGTGGTGCAACCGAAGAGAGCACTTAGGGCGACTCCAGACCTGCGGCGCAAAATAGGGTTTTTTTGGCGGTTATCGCCCGAAATTTTCCCTAGTTTCATGCGCTCATCGGGCATCGGAGCGCATTCCCGCTTTTAGAATTAAACTTCCGTTTGAAGTATCTACCTGCCATCGTCGGCAAGGATTAGAATAAATCACGGCATAAGGATATGGGGAAACTGCCATCACTGCATTGGGACGTGGCGCCCGCCAGGCGACGCTCGCTCGCGTTCGAGCTCGAGCGGTGGCAAGCGCTGCACGCGCAGGTTTCCGGATGTGTACTCATTAGCGCGGAAACGCTCGGCGCGGCGCTCACTCACTTTGGCACGGGCGACGAACGCTTTGCGTTCGCTCGCCAAGATGGCAAAGACTGTATTGCGATGTTGGTCAATGCCCCGGCGCGCACTTCGGTCGGATTGTTTTTGCCGTCGCAATTGCCCCTCGCTCCCATTTTGAATGCGACGTATCAGCCTTTGCAAATGCGCGATCTGCGCGCCGCCCTGGCTGCCCTATCCCCTACCGGACTCGTTTTGCGTGTTGGATCGCTTGACCCACGCTGGGGCACCGACATTGCCGTTCGAGAGAAAGGTGAAAAATTCGTTCAAACAGAAACCCCTGCAATCGATCTACCCTCTGAGCTAGAGCCATACATGCAGGCGCGGGCCAACAAATTTCGTAGCGATTTGCGACGCCGGCGGAAGAAAGCGCAAACTGAGTTGGGTGAAGTGCGGTTTGAAGCAATTACCGATAAAAATCTAATTGAGGACGCGGTCAAAGATTACGGTGCGCTGGAAGCGCGCGGATGGAAAGGCGCTGCAGGCACAGCTGTTGCGACCGAAGGCGCACAATTTCGCTTCTACGCGGACTGGCTCTGCGCACTTGCATTAGAAAACAAAGCACGCATTTTCGTTCTACGCATAGGGCAAAAGGTGGCTGCGATGCGATTGGCAATCGAAGATAGTGGATGCCTGTATATGCTCAAAGTTTCGTACGAAGAGACGCTGCGCGCGTACAGTCCCGGTGCGCTCATGTTGGAAAACGTAATTGAGTGGTGCTACGAGCCAGGCGTGAACGTGCGGCGCATTGAGTTTTACGGCAAGGTAAGTGAGGCCCACCAACCGTGGCTTACCGAAACGCGCGCGATGTCGATTGCCTCGGTGTATCGTTTCGAGTGGCTCGCAAAGCTGCGGATAGCTGCCAAACACAAGGAGACTACGTTGACCACCGCGCCCATCCAGCGCAGCGCGGGCTAAGATCGCGTTTTCATAAAAACCTGCGGCGCAAAACACGCCGATTTCAGGAGATATCTCCCAAAAACCGCCTGTTTTGCGCCGCAGGTATTTGCTTTGACGATTAAATTATCCGCCAATTTCCTCGCGCATGAGTTTCATCGCCCGCGCTTCAATCTGTCGAATGCGTTCGGCTGAAATACCGTATTCATTCGCTAAGTCTTGGAGCGTTCGCTCGTTGCCTTCGTTGAGCCAACGCGCCGCAACAATCTTGCGCGACCGCTCATCGAGCTTGGAAAGCGCCCTGGCCAATCCTTCGCTTTTGAGTGATTCCGTTTGATTGGTCTCCAGCACCTCCGCTGGCGACATTGCCTCGTCTACCAAGTACGCGATAGGCGAGAGCGCCGTGCGCTCACTGTTGCTGTCGTCCTCTGGCGAGCCGTCCAACGCGATATCGCGCCCAGTCAGCCGGGTGTTCATCTCGAACACTTCCTCGGGCTTTACGCCCAAGGTTTTGGCGATGGCTTTGGCTTCGGTGGAGCCTAGCGCGACATCGGTATTGCGCATCGAACGCAAGTTGAAAAACAGCTTGCGCTGGGCTTTGGTGGTGGCCACTTTTACCAAACGCCAGTTGCGCAAAATGTACTCGTGGATTTCAGCCTTGATCCAATGCAGCGCAAAGGAGACCAACCGCACATTACGGTCGGGGTCAAATCGGCGCACCGCTTTCATCAAACCGATATTGCCTTCCTGCACTAGATCGGCGTGTGGCAGGCCGTAGCCCAAATAGTTTCGGGCGACCGACACCACGAGGCGCAAATGAGAAAGCACCATGTGTCGAGCAGCCTCGACATCTTGTGTTTCTTTCCAGCGCTTGCCGTATTCTTGCTCCTGAGCCAGCGTTAGAAGTGGAATTTTGTTAACCGCCTGAATGTAATGGTCAATACTCCCCAGCGGGGGGATCGACGGCAATTGCATCATCGGCATCGTTGCGGTACTCATGTGGCAGGGTCCTTTATAAGAAGTCGCCATTTGTGCTGTGCAGCATAGCATGTTTTAGCACTCAACGCATAGGAGTGCTAATCGTGGACAAAGTTCCGTGGTATTTTTGAAACAGAGGTGTTTACTTACTTCTTAAGTAACGCTCGCAAAGCCTCAACACGCTTGCGATTGATCTCAAAATCGCGCACGCCGAGGCGCGCGCCGCTGCGCACGTGAATGCACAGCATTGGAGGAGGAAGATAGATTTCCAAATCGTCTACAAACCCCAAAAGTTTGCTCGCGACTTCTACGTGTACGTAGTCTCGCTGCTCCTTTATCACTTTGGCCTTTGGCAAAGCCTTGACCGCATCAACCAAGCGCTCCCAAACATCAAGTGGATCTTCCCCCAGCTGGAATTCGAACGCTTTGATGTAGTGTTTTTTATCCGCTGGGTCGGCTTGGCTGGAGACGTGGTTGGGTTTCCAATGCGATGGTGCAAAGCGACCATCTTTGATTCCGAGCCCGTCGGGGCGTTTCCCTGAAAGCATCCCCATCTTTGGTTTCCCCTCGTGTGCAAGTGCATCTGGAATGGTCTGTTACGTCCAGCGCTTCGCTACAAAACTGCAAGGAGAGTGTACCCGATGCGCTTTGATTCGATGAGGAGTTTTGGTGACAGCGATTGCTAGTGCTTGTGCCCAACGTGACCCGATGTGGCCGCACGGTCTTCTACGCTTACTTCAATTTGCACTTTGCCAGCTTTTTCGAAGGCAAGGGTCAGTGGAAATTTTTCGCCGTTCGCGAAAGCCCGCTTCAAGTCGAAAAACATGATGTGGTAGCTGCCGGGCTTTAACTCCACCGATTTTTCGGCACCAATTTCAATGTGCGAAATCGCCCGCATGCGCATCACGCCATTATCGTTTATGTGGGTGTGAATTTCTGTTTTCCCAGCCACAGGGCTTTCCGCGCTCAGTAGCTTATCGCTCCCCTTGCCCCCCTTTAGCGTGAAAAACGCACCCCCCACTTTGGCACCGGGCGGGGTGTTCCAAGTCCAGGCATGCGAGATTTCCAGGTCGCCTGCTTTTACGGTTTGCGCGGGGAGATAATTGCTGAAAAGTGCTGCAATTACGCCGCAGGTAGTGAGGAATTTTTTCATCACTACTCGACCGTAACAGACTTCGCTAAGTTCCGTGGTTTATCCACATCAGTCCCACGGGCGCAGGCGGTGTGATAGGCCAAAAGTTGCAGCGGAATCACATGCAAAATCGGAGACAGCGCGCCGTAATGTTCCGGCATGCGGATGACGTGAATGCCCTCGTCGCTTTCAATCTTCGTGCCGGCGTCGGCCAGCACGTACAAGACGCCGCCGCGCGC
>JANMDS010000489.1:0-7876 GCA_031376405.1 Betaproteobacteria bacterium | reverse complement strand
ACTTGCGTGACCAACTCACTCATCGGTTGAAAGCCCACGCGCGTGCGGTCCCCCATCTCGGCGATTTGGAACACGCGCCCTTCGGCTTCATCCAACAATTGCTCGGCGCTGCGCCCCATCGGGCGATAGGCGGAATCGGCGATTTCGGTGGCAACACCTGCGAGATTGCGCAACACCGATTGCTCGCGCACGATCTCCGCGTAACGACGTACGTTCGCCGCGGTAGGCACGGAATTCGCCAACGCCCCAAGATAGGGCAAACCACCCACGTAATCGAGGCGATCCGCATTTTTGAGTGACTCGCCCACGGTAATCACATCCGCTGGTTTCGCATCGGACACCATGCGCTGAATCGCGTGGTAAATCAGACGGTGGGCTTCGTTATAAAAATCTTGTTCGGAGACTAAATCCGAAACCTTATCGAGCGCAGCGTTATCGAGCAACAGCGCGCCCAACACCGATTGCTCCGCCTCAACAGAGTTAGGCGGCACGCGGTAGTGCTGGGAAACAGGATCGGCTGGAGCGTTCATTTAACGAGGAGAGGGCACGAGACCGTGCAGCGTGTATTTTGGCACTTTTTTCAGGGGATAATGCGGAAAACGGCTCGTTTTAGCGCCGCAGGTATTGATAAAAATTAGTCTTTTGAAAATAGAAAAGCCGCCCCAGAGGACGGCTTTTTAAACATGCTAAAAGCGATTAGGCTTCTGCGGTAACCGCAACTTTGATGTTGGACTTCACATCGGTGTGCAGATCGAGCGTAACCTCAAACTCACCAATTGTTTTGAGCGCGCCGTTTGGCAACACTACGTTGGATTTGTGAATTGAGGTAAAGCCCTGCGCCTTCAACGCGTCGGCGATGTCATGGTTCGTTACCGAGCCAAACAAACGACCATCCACACCGGCTTTTTGGCTCATCTGAACTACTAAGCCATTGAGCTTTTCGCCCAAAGTTTGCGCAGCAGCGTGTTTGTCGGCCTGAACTTTTTCGAGATCAGCACGGCGCACTTCAAACGCTTTTACGTTGGATTCAGTGGCCCGTTTGGCTTTCGATTTAGGGATTAAGAAGTTACGTGCGTAACCATCTTTAACCTTCACCACATCGCCCAAATTGCCCAGGTTTACTACTTTTTCTAGAAGAATAATTTGCATGATTTCGCCTTAATTATTCGTGTTGATCGGTAAACGGCATGAGCGCCAAGAAACGTGCGCGTTTGATCGCGGTGGTGACTTGACGCTGGTAGATCGCACGCGTGCCGGTGAGGCGGGCGGGGATCAATTTGCCGTTTTCGGAGATGAAGTCTTTAAGCACGTCTAAGTCTTTGTAATCGACTTCTTCTACCTTCATTACGGTGAATCGGCAGAAGCGCTTGCGCTTAAAAAGCGAATTTTGTTTTTCGCGTCTTGGTTTTTTGTCTTTGTCGTTACGACCACGTCCTGGAGCTGGCATGTGATGGTTCCTTTCTTAAGCGGCGTCGGCCGTGGCTGCAGCTTTCGGCGCAGCAGGGGCTTCGGTTACGTCTTTGGCTTTTTCCTCTTTCATCATTGGCGAAGCAGCGGTTACCGCTTTCGATTTTTTGATGGTGAGGTGGCGCAAAATCGCGTCGTTAAAGCGGAAACCCGTTTCGAGTTCGGTCAAGGTTTCTTGATCGCACTCAATGTTCATGCACAGGTAATGGGCTTTGTAGACTTTGTTAATGGAGTACGCCAATTGGCGGCGGCCCCAATCTTCGAAGCGGTGAATCTTGCCGCCTTTGCTAGTGATGAGTGAGCGATAGCGCTCGGTCATCACGGGCACTTGCTCGCTTTGGTCCGGGTGGACGATAAATACAATTTCGTAGTGGCGCACGAATGCTCGCTTTCTTTAAACCTATTGGTCAGTTGACTTTAACAATACACGTCTGACAGGTCGCCTGGGGCAAGAAAATACTTCAAACCCCGCTGCACAATGCAAGCCTAAGAAAAAGCTTGGTTGCGCACCCAGTGCGACAGGTAGCCGATGATTATGACACAGGCAGCCAAGATTCGCAACCTACCGTAGCAAGCTAAACAGCGTGTGAGATATACGCTCGGCTTCGTCATCGGTTAACGATTGGTGAACGGGCAGCTGCACAACGGAATTGGCATAGCGCGCGCCCACCGCACAAATGGCTGGGTGAAACTGCGGGTGTTTATGCTCCCAGCGGTACAACGGCACGCCTGCCGCTTTAAGCGCAGGGAATTGGGTTGAAGGCATTTTGAGCTCTAGCGGGAACATATAGGGCACCGTGCCTTCGGGCAACTCAGGGAAGAGCGCACGGGCTTGCTTCCAGCCACGCGACGATTCTAAAAAATACAGATAGTTATCTCGGCGCTTAGCGGCAATGGCATTTAAATCTGAGCGCTCTACTACCTGACGCGTTGCCCGGGTAACGCCGCGCGTGAGGGTGTCGTCGGTCATTTCGTAGAGCGATTCGGGGTCGGTAATACCGCTATCTAACGTAACGCGCGGGGGCGTGCGCTCAACCGCGCCGCCCTTGCGTCGCGCATTCCAGTGCGCCCAGCTTTGCTTTGGTGGCGAGCGTCCCCATTGCAGCGAATCCTCGGCCATATTGACCCACGCTTTGAGTTGTTTGGTGAGCCCGGGCGAATAGGTAGTGGCATCGATGCGGCCGTGTAGGCTTGAGAGAAGCCCGCCTTCTTGTACGGGGAAAAATTTGGGCAGACTCGTCATCGCGTAGTCGCCCCACTGGCCGAAGCGTTTGCCCTCGATCTTGCCGAGCAAACTGTGGGCGCAGTCTTCTAACAAAAATATGCTCTTCTCGGAGCAAAACGCACGCAGATCAGCCATCGATTTTTGTGGGAATCCGAAAAAATGCGGTGCGATGATAGCTCGAATATCGAGGCTGAATTGGCGGCGCAGCGCGGCCATATCGATATCGAGCGATTCGGTCAGCGGGTAGAACCGCACTTTGCATCCCACTTTTTCGATGGGCATGGTCATTGTGAGGCAGTAATAGGAAGGCACCCACACCACTTCGCCATTTTCCATACCGCAATCTTGCAAGGAAATAGCGATACCAGCGCGTGCGGTAGAAACCCAGCGCGCGGTGTCCCACGGCTCAGGCAGTTCGCGGGCTTTAGACGTAAGCTCGTCCCCCACGAGCACGGGCAAAATTGGGGCGATAGCGGGAACACTCATCTTGGGTCGTTTATCTTTCTCGCTAAACTTGCGAAGCGGTTGCGCGCGCACGAACAGGCGCACTCAACCGAATCTGCGCGGCACAGCGCCGCATTCCAAAGCATACTCACTTCATGATCCAGAAGCCTAACATTGCTGTAACGGCGCAATTTCTTCAAGGCAGTTGCAAGGCGCGCGCGCTGCGCACCACACACACCCCGAGCCACCCCGCGCGTGCGTGGGTGCTGGCGATACCCCCCTTCGCCGAGGAGATGATGAAAGCCAGACAACAGTTTACGCATTTAGCGCAATCGCTGCTACGTAAAGATATCGGCATGGTCGTATTGGATGTACGGGGAACGGGCGATGCGCAAGGCGAGCTGGCCGAGGTGACGTGGCAAGATTGGTGCGATGATGTGGCAATTGCCTACACCGCGCTCGCCAACACCGGCGTTCCAGTGTTCATGCTTGGGCTGCGTTTGGGGGCACTTTTGGGGGCGATTTCTCTTAAAAATGCCTCGTTTTGCGCCGCAGGTTTGGTGCTATGGGAACCGCAGTTTTCCGGTAAGCTTGCCCTTAAACCTTTTTTACGTATGGGTGCGCTGTCGGCCAAATTGGCTGGGAGAGCAGAAGAAAGTATGCAGAGCGATCGGCAGGAAATTGGCGGCTATACGCTCACTAAAGCGTTTGAGCAATCTGTGAACGACGCCGTTTCGCCAAGCGTTTTTCCCGCAAGCGCTGGTTTGATCGTAAAAGTATCTGCAGAAGAAAACGCCCCATTACCCCCCGCTTGGAACACCGCCCTCGCGCCTTGGAAAGAAGCGGGTGTAACGATTGCAGTGGAGCACGTCACCTTCCCCGCCTTTTGGAACACAACAGAAATTATTGCAAGCGAAGTGCTGACCGAAAAAACCCAAGCGTGGATTTTGGCGAGGCTTTCGCAATGAAACCGATTAGTTTTGAATGCAACGCAACGCCCCTGCTCGGAATGTTGCACGAAGGCGCATCAGACGTTGGAGTTGTAATCGTAGTGGGCGGCCCGCAAACGCGCGTGGGCTCGCATCGCCAGTTCGTGAAGCTCGCGCAGGCGCTGAGCGCGGCGGGCATTTCCGCGCTCCGCTTTGATACCCGTGGCATGGGCGATAGCCACGGCACGTTTCCCGGTTTTATGAAGCTCACCGACGACATTAACGCCGCGGTTGCCGCCTTGCTTGAAAACGCGCCATACGTTAAGCGCGTTGTGCTCTGGGGCTTGTGCGACGGGGCTTCCGCAATATTGATTGGGCAGGCGCAATTTCCTGCGTCCGTACAAGGCTTCGTGCTGGTGAACCCGTGGGTGCACGCGCCCGAAACAGAAAGCGGCGGCGGGTCATCGGTCGCAGCACAGGTGCAAGTGAAACACTACTACGCCAAGCGATTTATGTCCGGCGCGTTTTGGAAGAAATTACTCACAGGTGGGCTAAATCCATTTCGCGCAGCGGGAGAGTTCGCCGCTACCGCCAAAAAAGCCGCCGCGAGCGCGTCGGCGCCTTCATCCAACGTGCCGTTTATTGAGGCGATGCGGCAAGGCTGGTTTGGTTCAACATTACCCATGCTCGTGATGACCGCTGGCGACGATTTGGTTGCGCAGGAATGGTTAGCCTGTGGCAAAACACCCGCTTGGGCGGGGCCACGCAACGCACCCACAGCAACTCAGCATTTAGCGGAAGCGAACCACACGTTTTCCGCGCAAGTATGGCGCGGGCAAGTGGAGCGCTGGACGGTGGAGTGGGTTGAGAAAACGCTACCCGAAAAATAGGTCGTTAGTGAGGAGATAAATCTTAAAACGGGGCTATTTTGCGCCGCAGAGACCTCTTCACAACTTGAGTTTCGTCGCCCCGGCGAAGGCCGGGGTCCAATTTCGTTCGTAAGCGCAAAAACTAAGCGCTTGTTTTTACGGAACAAAACTGGATCCCGGCCTTCGCTGGGATGACAGGTATTGAGTCCCTTAAATGATTAATTCAGTTGTGCAGAGGTCTCCCGCAGGTATTGAACGAAATCGTGTGCGAGGTAGGCCGCACATTGCGCGGCCTACCCCGAACCGCTGGCGCTACTGCTTCGCGCCTTCGGTCAATCTGCGTCCAAGCGAAACCGCATACGGCGCAACGCGAGCAGCAATCATCGGATCGTTCGAGGCTTCCACGCCCTTTGGCAACGCCGTGGGTTGGAAGGTGATGTTCACGCACGGTCCGGTGGAGTCCGCCGAAACTGATTTAATCGTTAACCGCCCGAGCGTTACTTTTTTGCGCCCCTCGGGCAGCGGTGTTATCGCGCTGTCAATCTTGTCGCCAGCCTCTGCGAGTTGGAGGTTGAAGTCAAACGCTGCGGTACCTGCCTGCGCACGGGCACGTAATTCGTCGAACAGAAAATCTGCGCCCTTCGCTTTGGCTTCATCATCGCTCAAACTTTGTGTGCCACCTACCGGCTCAAACACCCATTTTCCAAACTGCTTCTTACCCGCTTGGTTGACAAACCCAAACGCGGTAACGCCCCAATAATTGACCTTTGCGTAGCTGGCTGGCACGGGTTGTGACGCAAAATATTTTCCTTGCAGCAGTACGTCGGGATTGGCGTCGGCAAACGCTTTAACTTTGTCTGGGTTCGGTTTTTTGGTCTCGGGGTCTAACGCGAGCGACTCTAGACGGCCAAGAAACTGCTCCGGCGTTGCTGCGCCGAAGATTGGCGCATTGATATTGCCCATTTGCCACGTCTCATTTGCCGGCAAATCGAACTGCAGCGCCATATTGCGCTGGCTTCGCCCATTGTCCGGTGCTTTCGGGTTGGCCCCGCCCACAGAAAAGCGGGCGATCACAGGAACTGCGTTGCCGCTGAACGCTGAAGCGGTGGAGAGCTCGCGCCCTTGCGCGCTGCCAACAAATTCGCCCACCGCGCATACACCTTTCGCACCTGAACGACGAAACCCTTCGAATTTGGTGTTGGCTTTTTCGAATGCGTCGATGATCGCAACCGGATTGACCTGTGCTTGGCTCGCCACGGATGCCAGCGATAGCGCACACAATACAGCGTAGGTTAGAGTTTTTGGGATGGGTTTCATTTAAGCTCCTTGAAGTTAATTACACGACGGAATGAGGAAAAAGCATCGCTACAGCGGAAATCATTTTGGACTTCCCGTTAGTTCAACCACCGCCGAGATAGGTTACAGGTCATCCGTTTTTTTGATCAAGCTGTAGCCTTTGCGCAAGTCGTTCATGCACTACTTTTTCCTGCTAAGACGCGTGAGCCGCAAGGGGACAATACCCATTTTGATTGAACGAATTGCGCACTTTTTTGGAGATAAATCTCAAAACACGTCGTTTTTACGCCGCAGGTATTGCCTAAAACCGCCTACTTCCAAGCCGACAGATACGCTTTCCACTGCGCCCCTGGCAGCGTACTTAAGCGCTCGCGAACACGCGCGACTTCTGCCACATGGGAATCGCCGTGCAGCGTGCCGCGCAGGAGCATAAACCGCAAGTAAAGCAAATAGGTATTTACCACGTCGGTTTCACAGTAATCGCGAATGTTGCCGATTTCGCCACGCTGATACGCGGGCCACACTTGGCTGCCGTCCATACCCAACTTTCCGGGCAGGCCACAAAGCTTGGCCATGTCGTCAAGCGCGGCAAAAGCGCGCGGCTGAAACATGGCCAGCACGTCCATTAAATCGAGGTGGCGCGTGTGGTAACGGCTGACGTAACTATTCCACTTGAAATCTCGGTCGTCATCGCCCCAATCCCAGTAACGGGACGCGGTAATGCCGTGCACCATCGCGCGGTAGTGGAGCACGGGCAAATCGAAGCCCCCGCCGTTCCAGCTTACGAGCTGCGGAGTGTAGCGATCAATTAACCCAAAGAATTTCTTGATGAGGGTGGGCTCATCGTCGGCGGGTTCACCTAATGACCATACCGCCAATTTATCGTCGCCCTCGCGCAACACGCACGAAATCGCGCAAACGCGATGCTGAGTATGCGGTAAAAACTCACCGCCGGTTTTTTCTTTGCGAAGCGCGAAAACGTGCGCGGCCACCTCATCGTCGGTGCGCGTTGCGTCTAAGTCAAACAATGCGCGTAAACCTTTTACATCGGGGATGGTTTCGATATCAAATACGAGTGTGGGGACCATTTACCGAACATCCTCATCATTGCGTGCGACCGCGCCTTTGTGCGCCGCGGGGATCACGCCGGCCACCATCAATACGCCGATAAACAAAATGGGCGCGATACCAAATGTAGCCACGCCCGCTCCGAAGGCAACGGGCACCGATACGGACGAGGCGTTGCCCACGAGCGAGCGCAGGCCGACGGCTTCTCCGGTACGGGCGCTTGGCGCGCTGGTGTGCAGGAGCGAAAGCATATTGGGCTGGCCGCATCCCAGGGCCGCACCGAGTACGAAGCCTACGGCCATGAGCGCAAACGGCGAGCGAAGAAACGGCCACAGTGCGAGCGAAACGGCCACCAATACGGCCAACGCCATTGCCATCACGACGAGCGCGGTACGTAAAATTTCCCATTCTCGAAAACGGGTAGATAGCCACGGTGTGGCAAACCGCACTGCAAACGTGCCGAGCGCGAAAAGGGCGAAAGTTGTGCCGATGACGGAGGCGGAAAATCCTAACCGATGACCAAGCACTGGCAGCAAAATGATAAACATATCCCACACCACCGACATCGACATGAAGTG